>CALFYQ010000056.1 GCA_937952085.1 uncultured Paracoccaceae bacterium
CGCCGAGCCGCTCGCGCGAGCCTTCCGACCAGGCGGCGACCACCACCCGGCCCTTCCGCCGCCGGTCGCGGATGTGCTCGGCCACCGCGTCGAAGACGTTCACCCCGTCCTGCTGCCGCTCCGGCGCGAAGCTCCGGCCGGCCCGCGCGCCGAGGTCGATGTTCCCCGGCCCCGGCGGCAGGTGATGCGGCGTCGCCCGCCGCACCGCGCGCCCGCCGAGGCGGGATTCGAGTTCGACCGGCGGCAGGTAGAGAAGCCCCGGCGCCGGCGCCTTGTAGGCCCCGCCGCCCTGCTTTCCCTTCGCCGTCGCGCGGCGGGATTCGTAATGCTCCTCCACCTGCGCCCAGCGGGAGGCGGCGGCGTCCTCCGCCAGATGGTCCAGCAGCACCGGCGCATCCGGCGCGAAGTCGAAGAGCGTCTCCATCCTCTCGTGGAAGAACGGCGCCCAATGCTCCATGCCCTGGTGCTTCCGCCCCGCGCTCACCGCCTCGTAGAGCGCGTCGTCGAGGCCGACCGCGCCGAAGGCCTCGCGATAGGCGAAGCGGAACCGCGCGATGGACGCGGCGTCGAGCGGCGCCTCGCAGGCCGGCGCGAGGTCCACCTGCTTGATCCGCTCGACGGTCCGCTGCGTCTCGGCATCGAAGCGGCGCGCGCCGTCGAGCACGTCGCCAAAAAGGTCGAGCCGCACCGGGTTCTCCGCGCCCGGCGGGAAGACGTCGACGATGCCGCCGCGGAGCGCATAGTCACCCGGCTCCGCCACCGTCGAGGCGCGGTTGTAGCCGGACCGGGCGAGGTAATCCGTCAGCCCTTCGAGATCGACCTTCTGGCCCACCGCCGCGCCCCAGCTTCCGGCCCGCACCGTCTCGCGCGAAGGGACGCGGAGCGTGACGGCGTTCACCGTCGCGAGGATGACCGAGGGCGCGGAGAAGCCGGACGCGAGCGCGGCCAGTGTCGCCATCCGTTCCGCCGTGATCCCGGCGTTCGGCGAGATCCGATCATAGGGCGTGCAGTCCCAGGCCGGGAAGCGGAAGACCGGCAGATCGGGCGCGAAAAAGGCGAGGGCGTCCGCCATCGCGGCGGCGCGCCGGTCGTCCCGCGCCACATGGATCGCCGGGCCGCCTGCCGCGCGCGCGAGATCGGCCAGAACCTTGCCGTCCCAGCCTTCCGGCAATCCGCCGACGCGGAGATCGTCGGGCTTCAGCGCGGCGTCCTTCATGCAAAGCTCCGAAACGGCGCAGGGCCGCCGGGCGTCCCCGGCGGCTCCATGGCGCGGGAGGTAGCGCGCGCGAAGGGCGGGCTCAACCCCGGCGGCTCATCCGTCGCGCGCGCGCCTCAGGGAATCCGGGCGATCAGCGGCGTCGACTTGCGGATGCCGACCGGCCCCGGCAAGCGCGGCGCCTCGATCATCTCGATATCGGGGGCGCCGTCCATGAGCGCCGCGAGCCCCTCCTCCATTTCGAGCCGCGCCAGCATCTCGCCGAGGCAGCGATGCGCGCCGCCGCCGAAGACGAGGTGCGGCTTCGGTCCGTCTTTCCGCCCAAGGTCGAACCGCCCCGGCTCGGCGTGCTGCGCCTCGTCCCGCATCGCGGAAACGGTGGAGAGGTTCACCACCTGCCCCGCGGCGATCTCGACGCCGCCGATCGAGAGGGGCGCGGGCGCATAGCGCGGCATCGCGCCCACCGGCGGCTCGAGCCGAAGCGATTCCTCGATCGCCGCCGGGATCAGCGACCGGTCCGCCTTCACCGCCTCCCAGAGCGAGCGCTCGCCGAGCAGCCGGCCGACGATCATGTTGAAGCCCGAGCGCGTGGTGTCGCTGCCGCCGAGGATGACGCCCATCACCTGATAGATCAGCTCCTCCGGCTCCAGCCCCCGCTCGCTGTCGTCGGTGGCGAGGATCGAGAGAAGATCGTCCCGCGGGGCGCGGCGGCGCGCCTCCAGCCGCTCGGCGACGAAGCCGTAGAGCGCCTCCGCCGAGGCCTCGATGGCCTCGTGCCCGGAATAGGGCGAGACGAGGCACTCGCTCAGCGAATAGACATGCCGGGCGAACCAGCCGCTGTTCTCCGGATCGAGGCCGATCACTTCCGCGATCATCTCCGCCGGCAGGCGGGCCGCGCAGAGATCGAGGAAGTTGAAGGGCTCGCCCCGCGGCAGGTCCGCCACGATCCGGTCCGCCACCCGCCGCACCTCGGGGCGCTTCGCCCGGATCACCGGGTGCGCGAAGGCCTTCGAGAAGGCCCCGCGCCGGCGCTGATGCTCGGCCCCGTTGGTCATCAGCATCATCGTCGTGAGGAAGGTGCGGCAGCGGCCGGGCGGAATGCCCATCACGTCGCAATAGGCCGCGCCCGGCACCTGCACGAGGCTCGGATGCGCGGCCAGCCGCTTCACATCCTCCGCCCGCAGGGCGACGACGCGCTGCGGGTGGACCCGCACGACCGGCGTCGCCTTCCGCAATTCGTCGACCTCCTCCGGCGTCAGCCGCGCGAAAATCTCGGGCGGCAGAAAGGGAACGCCGTCCTCCCCGATCATCGTATTCATCGCATCTCTCCGGACGCTGCGTCGCCGGACGATAGCCGAGAAACCGGCGGGCGTCCCCCCTCGCGCGTCAGAACCCGCGAAAGAGCGCGAGGGTCCAGTCGGGCCCATGCCGCCAGCCGGCGACGGCTACGGCGGCGAGCATTGAGGCCGCCGCCGCGCCCGCCGCCGCGAATCGCGCGCGCTGGAAAAGCTGGCGAAGCGCCTCCGGCTCGGGCGGCGCATCCGCGGCGCGGAGCAGCGCGATCCCGCCCCAGAGCGAAAGCGCCGCGGCCGGCGCGACGATGACGAGCAGGCCGAGCGCCGCCTCGCTGCCGGTCCGCCAGGCGAGCGCGCCGAGCAACGTCAGCGCGAAGCCGCCAATGGCCGCGCCCCACGGCGCCCGCCGCCGCAGCGCCGTCGAAAAGCGTTCGAGGTTCCGCCGCGCCAGCCGGTCGAAAAGGCGCGCATCCTCGCCGCCCCGCGCGGCGCGCGAAAGCAGGTCGTTGGGCGCGCCAAAGGTGGAGTTGCAGACCGCGCTCCAGAACAGCGCGGCGAACACCCAATACCAGACGCTCAAGAAGGTCTGTTGCAGCATCTCGCCCCACCGCAGGCCGCGCCTCCCCCACGGAGCACGGCTTGCCGGGATCATTCTGCCATGCCAAGCGTCGGTCGCAAAGCCACAGCGGCCGAAAGCCTCGAGGGGGAGCCAGCATGGTCCAGCATCTCAACGCGCCCTTTCCGCTCACCCGGCCGCGCCGCCTGCGCAGCGCACCCTGGATCCGCGACCTCGTGCGCGAGACCTCGCTCACCGCCGGAGACCTGATCTGGCCGATCTTCGTCCGCGAGGGGCTCGGCGTGGAGGAGCCGGTCGCCTCGATGCCCGGCGTCTCCCGCCTCTCGATCGACAAGGCGGTCGCGGCGGCGGAGCGGGCGGCCGAGCTTGGCATTCCCTGCATCGCGCTCTTCCCCTACACTCCGCCGGAAAAGCGCACCGAGGATTGCGCGGAGGCCTGGAACCCCGAGAACCTCGTCAATTCCGCCACGCGGGCGATCAAGGCGGCCGTTCCCGAACTCGGCGTGATGCTCGACGTGGCGCTCGACCCCTATTCGAGCCACGGCCATGACGGCATCCTCGTCGGCGACGAAATCGTCAACGACGAGACGCTGCTGGCGCTCGAAAAGCAGGCCCTCGCCCAGGCCGAGGCCGGCGCGGACATCCTCGGCCCCTCCGACATGATGGACGGCCGGATCGGCGTGA
>CALFYQ010000057.1 GCA_937952085.1 uncultured Paracoccaceae bacterium
GCGCGGGCGCGGCCCCGGGCGGGGAGGGATGGAACGGGCGCGCCCACTTTCCGCCTGTCGAATGACGCACCGCTAGCGGCGCCCGCGCCCGGAAGCGCCCTCAGGTGCCGCAGAAGGTCCGCTCCACCACCTCGCCCGGCGCGGCGGGCGCGGCGAAGGCATCGAGGCCCGGCCGCTCCGCGAAGGGTTCGGCCAGCACGTCCACCAGCCGGTGGTAGGGCGCGTAATCGCCCGCATATCCGGCCTGGATGGCCGCCTCCACAAGATGGTTCCGCGGAATGTAGACCGGGTTCGCCGCCCGGAGCGCGGCGGCGACCTCCGCCGGCTCCCGCCCCGCGAGCGAGGCCCGCCAGTCCGCCAGCCAGGGCCCGAGCCCCTCGCTCCGCGACAGAACCTCCCAGAGCGGCCCCTCGTCCCCCTCCGCCGCCTCGGCGAGCCGGCGGAAGGCGAGGGTGAAGTCCGCTCGCGTCTCCGCCATCAGCCCGATGAAACGAAGACCGAGATCGGCGCCCTCCGCCGTCGCCGTCTTGGCGGCGAGGATGCGCCGCCAGGCGGCGTCGTAAAGGTCCGGGAAGGCGGCGAGCGCATCCCGCGCGGTCTCGACTGCGCTCTCCTCGTCCGGCCCGAGCAGCGGGATCAGCGCGACGGCGAGCCGCGAGAGGTTCCAGTGCGCGATCCCCGGCTGGTTCCGATAGGCGTAGCGGCCGTATTCGTCGATGAAGCTGAACGTCTTGTCGGGCTCGAACCCTTCCATGAAGGCGCAGGGGCCATAATCGATGGTCTCGCCCGAGATCGTCATGTTGTCGGTGTTCATCACCCCGTGGATGAAGCCGAGCCCCATCCACTTGGCGACAAGCTCCGCCTGCGCGGCGCAGACGGCGCGGAGGAGCCCCGCCGCGTCCCCCGCCTCCGGCCAGTGCCGCGCGATGACGTGATCGACCAGCGCCTTGAGCGCCTCCTCGTCCTTCCGCGCCGAGAAGTACTGGAACGTGCCGACCCGGACATGGCTCGCCGCGACCCGCGTCAGCACCCCGCCCGGCAAGGGCCCGCTCTCGCGCCAGACCGCCTCGCCCGTCGCCACCGCGGCGAGGGAGCGCGTGGTCGGCACGCCGAGCGCCTGCATCGCCTCCGAGACGATGTATTCGCGAAGGACCGGGCCGAGCGGCGCCCGCCCGTCCCCCATCCGGGACCAGGGCGTGCGGCCGGAGCCCTTGAGCTGGATGTCCCGCCGCCGGCCCTTCGCGTCCACCACCTCGCCGAGGAGGATCGCACGCCCGTCGCCGAGCTGCGGCGACCAGCCGCCGAACTGGTGCCCGGCATAGGCCTGCGCGATCGGCTCGGAACCCGGCGGCGGCCGGTTGCCGGAGAGCGCCAGCACGCCCGCCGGCGCGGAGAGCGCCTCCGCGTCGAGCCCGAGCTCCGCCGCCAGCGCCGCGTTGAGCCGGATCAGCAGCGGCGCCTGCACCGGCGTCGGGTCCACCCGCGCGAAGAAGCGATCCGGCAGCCGCGCATAGGAATTGTCGAAGCGGATCGAGAGGGGGGGCAGCTCATCCATGGAGGAAAGATAGGCCCCGCGGCCCCGGCTTCAAAGCGCCCCGCCGGATTTCGTATCACGCGTGATAAGGGGGTCAAGCCGCTGCGATCAAACGGAAATCGGAAATTGCCCCATTTCCGCCACATAGATTAATGCGCGGCGAGCGGCGACTCAGGGGTTCAGCCGCTCCACCTTCCACTCCTTCGCGCCGGCGCTTTGGCGGGTCCAGCGGAAGCGGTCGTGCAGGCGGAAATCGCCGTCCGCCCAGAACTCGATCTCGACCGGGCGGATCCGCCAGCCGCCCCAATGCGGCGGCCGCGGCGGGCTGATCGGGAAGCGGGCGGCGTATTTCGCCACCTCCGCCATCAGCGCCGCGCGGGAGCGGAGCGGGCGGGACTGTTTCGAGGCCCAGGCGCCGATCCGGCTCTGATAGGCGCGGGAGGCGTAGTAGGCGTCCGCCTGGCCGTCCTGCACCTTCTCGACCGCGCCGCGGACGCGGACCTGCCGGCGCAGGCTCTTCCAGTGCAGCACCATCGCGGCCTGGGGGTTCGCCTCCAGCTCGCGCCCCTTGGCGCTCTCGTAGTTGGTGTAGAAGACGAAGCCGCCCTTCACCTGGCTCGCCTCGATCTCCTTCAGGAGCACCATGCGGACGTTGGGGAGGCCGGACTTGTCGGCGGTGGCCAGCGCCACCGCGCTCGGATCGTTCGGCTCGGTCTTCTCGGCCTCGGCGAGCCAGGCGCGCGCGATGGCGTAGGGATCCTCCCCCGCGAAGATGTCCCGCTTCGGTTTCGTCGCCGCCTCGACCATGACGCGCCCTCGCCCCGGTTCTCGGGACGGAGGTAAGACGGCGGGGCGGCGCGGCGCAAGGGCCGAGCGGCGCGCGGAGGGACGCGGCCGCTCCTGGGCGGGCGCCCGGTCCGGCGGGCATCGGCGCTTTATGGCGTCGCCCCGACCTCGGGCGGAGCCGCGCGTGACGGCCGGGGGGCGCCCGCCCGCGGGGAGGGGCGGGCGCGGCCCGGGCTGGCCGCCCGGGCCGGGAGGGATGCGGCGCGGGGCGCTTCAAGGTTGAAAACCAGGTCAACATACTAATTTCATTGTACTATTCTGGACCTTGAAATCGACCGACCGCTATCATTGCCCGCTTGCGCGGCGAGAGACCAATGCACATATTGTACGAAACGAACGGAGCGAACGAAATGAACGTTTCGGCAAGCGAAGCGCGGGAGAAATGGGCCGATCTGGTCAACCGCGTCCAGTATGGCGGCGAGCGCGTGGTGATCGAGAAGCGCGGCCAGCCGGTGGCGGTGATGGTCTCGGTCGAGGAGGCGGCGTTCCTCGACGAAATGGAGGACAGGGCGCTGGCGAAGATGGCCGAGGAGGCGAAGGCGGCTTGGGAGGCGGACGGGCGGAAGACCTATTCGCTCGCCGAGGTTCTTGCGGACCTTGACGCCGAGGATACGTAACCGGCCGGTTGATCGATGCGCTGGCGCGTCGAGCTTTCGGGGAGCGCCCGGAAACAGCTTCGGGCGATCCGGGACAAACGGCTGCGCGCACGTATCGTCGCTGCGCTACAGGGCCTCGAAGAGGACCCACGACCGGAGGGGGTGAAGAAGCTCGCCGGCTCCGGCGATGCATGGCGCGTTCGAGTCGGAGACTGGCGGATCGTCTATGAGATCGTGGGCGGGCGGTTGGTCGTCCTTATCGTGACGATTGCGCCGCGAGGCAAAGTGTATCGGTCAAAATCCTAGCCGGCGACTAAAGTCCCCTCCTCAAATCTATCAAATGATACCTCACACCAAGAATTTCGTATCGGGCAAAATAGATACCCATGAAGATGTAGTGACAACATATGCCTACCTGAGACAGATTTCTCATGGCTATATAAAGGCGTTTGCGATCGTCGCAGATGAGCAACGAGTTAAGCCTGACATCCCCTCCGTCCAACGGATCGAAGGTC
>CALFYQ010000058.1 GCA_937952085.1 uncultured Paracoccaceae bacterium
GCACGAAGAGGAAGAAGATGATGTCCGGCACGCCACGCACCATCGAGGTGTAGGCGAGGCCGAGCCAGCGGAGCGGCGCGAAGGCGGCCCGCCGCGCCATCGCCCCGGCGACGCCGAGCGCGAGGATCATCGGCGCCGCTACGGCGAGGAGCAGCAGCACCGTGCCGAAGGCGAGGTAGAAGGAGACGTGCTTCGGCGTCGTCAGGTAGCAGAGCCACCATTGGAGCCCGGCGAGGCCGGAAGGGTCGGCGCACATCTCCATGTCGCTGGTTTCGGCTCCGCGATCCCCGGGGAAGGCTCAGGCGGGGCGCCCGCGATGGGGCGCCCGCGCCGGCGTCAGTAGACGTCCTTGCGGCCCTCGAACCACTTCTCGATCATGGCGTTGAGCGTGCCGTCCTTCTTCATCGCGGTGATCGCCTCGTCGAGCTTGGCCTTCAGCGCGGCGTCGCTCTGGCGCACGCCGATGCCGATGCCGTCGCCGAGCATCACGTCGTCGCCGACGAATTCGAACTCGCCGCCGCTCTCCTTCACGATGTCTTCGAGGAAGGCCTTGTCGGCTAGCACCGCGTCGGCCTCGCCGTTGCGGACGGCGGCGATGGTGTCATCCGGCGTCGGGAACTCGACCAGCGTCGCACCGGTGCCCGGCACATGCGCGGCCTGGATGGTGGAGACCTGCGCGGCGATCACGCCCTTCGTCACGTCGGCCGAAGCGCCCTTCAGCGCCATGTAGGCGGAGGGGTCCGGCGGGAAATAGGCCTGCGTGAAGTCGATCACCTTCTTGCGCTCGTCGGTGATCGACATGCCGGCGATGATAGTGTCGTAGTTGCCGGAGACGAGGTTGGGGATGATCGTGTCCCAGTCGTTCGTCACCCATTCGCAGGTGAGCCCGGCGCGCTTGCAGATCTCGTCGCCGACCTGGCGCTCGAAGCCGTCCACCTCGCCCTTGTCGTTGATGAAGTTGTAGGGCGGGTAGGCGCCTTCGGTGCCGAGCCGCACGGTCTCGGCCGTGGCGGCGCCGGCGACGAGGCCGAACGCGGCGGCGATCAGGATCAGGTTGCGGTTCATGTCATCTCTCCCGGCTTCAGGGGTTCAAAGGGCGCTGGCCAGAAAGGCGCGGCAGCGCTCCGATTTCGGGGTCTCGAAGACGTCGCGCGGGGGGCCTTCCTCCTCCACGACGCCCTTGTGAAGGAACACCACGCGCGAGGAGACCTCGCGGGCGAAGCCCATTTCGTGGGTGACGACGAGCATGGTCCGGCCTTCCTCGGCCAGCTCCCGCATCACCCGCAGAACCTCGCCGACCAGTTCCGGGTCGAGCGAGGAGGTCGGTTCGTCGAACAGCAGCGCGCTAGGCCGCATGGCGAGCGCGCGCGCGATGGCGACGCGCTGCTGCTGGCCGCCGGAAAGCTGCGCCGGATAGGCGTCCGCCTTCTGCGCGATGCCGACCTTTTCGAGCACCGCCATCGCCTCGTCCCGCGCCTCCGCCGGATCGCGGCGGAGCACCTGGACCGGGCCCTCCATCACGTTCTGGAGGACCGTCATGTGGGACCAGAGGTTGAACTGCTGGAAGACGAAACCGAGGCGGGAGCGCAGCCGCGCGATCTGCTTCGGGTCCGCCCCGGCGAGGCGGCCGCGCGCATCGGTCCGGACACGGACCTCCTCTCCTTCGAGCACGATGCGGCCGGAATCCGGCGTCTCGAGGAAGTTGATGCAGCGGAGGAAGGTGGACTTGCCGGAGCCCGAGGAGCCGAGGATCGAGATCACGTCGCCGCGGCGCGCCGTCACCGACACGCCCCTCAGGACCTCCAGGTCTCCGAAGCTCTTGCGGATGTTCTCCGCGACCAGCGTGGCGCCGCCGTCGTCCATCGCCCCTCGCGTTTCACAAGGCCGGAAGGAAACGGGATATATCTGTCACAAGCAAGCCGGATTTCCCGTTCAGATGATCGCTTTCTCGAGAAATGGGCGGCCCTCGGCGACGCGGGCGTAGCCGAGCGGCTCCAGATCGAGCGCGCGGTAGCCGCCATAGGCGACGATCTCCGCGAGGCCGCGCCCCACCGCCGGCGCCTGCTGCAGCCCGTGCCCGGAAAACCCGTTCGCGAAGAGGAAGTTGGGAAGCTCCGGCGCGGGGCCGACGATCGCGTTCTGGTCGAGCGTGTTGTAATCGTAATGGCAGGCCCATTCCGAGGTGACCTTCAGCGCCTCGAAGAGCGGCGCGCGGAAGGCGAGGGCGGGCCAGAGCCGCTCCTCGAAGATCTCCGGGTCCATGGCGAAATCGTCCGGGTCGGAGGCCGGGTCCGGCTCCGGCGCCATGCCGACATGGAAGTTCGGGCCCCGCGGGATGCACCAGACGCCGGAGGTGTCCGCGATCAGCGGCATCCGCCCCTTCGCTTTGGTCGCCGGCGTCACCATCCACGAGAAGCGCTTCCTCGGCTCGACCGGCAGCGAGAGGCCCGCCAACGCCGCGACGCGCGCGCCGCGCGCGCCGGTGGCGTTGATGAAATGGCCGCAGCCGACCGTCGCGCCCGAGGCGAGCTTCACCGCTTTCACGCGGCCGCCCTCGATCTCGAACCCTACGACCTCGTCCTTCACGAATTCGACGCCGCGGCGCTTCGCCTGCCGGCGCCACCAGGGGTGCATCCCGTCGCCTTCGAACCAGCCCTCGTCGAGCGGGTTGTGGGCGCCGAGGGTCACGCCCTCCGGGTTCACGTCGGGGAAGTCGCGCGCGATCTCGTCGGGGGTGAGAAGGCGGGTCGGCGCGCCGCAGGCGTTCTGCACCGCGACGGATTCGCGGAGCGCCGCCTCGCCGGCCTCGGTGGCGAGGACGAGATAGCCGAAATCGTCGAGCGTGATCGACGGCGCCTCCGGGTCCCCGCCCGTCTCCTCGCGGAAGCGGCGGACATGCCGGGCGCCGAACTGCGAGATGCGGATGTTGAGCTCGTTGGAGAATTGCAGGCGGATCGAACTGCCGGAACGC
>CALFYQ010000059.1 GCA_937952085.1 uncultured Paracoccaceae bacterium
GCGCCTTGTCGATATCGGCGTCATCGAAGACGACGACCGGCGCGTGGCCGCCAAGCTCCATCGTGCAGCGCTTCAGCGTGTCGGCCGCCAGCTTCTGCAGGTGCTTGCCGACCGGGATCGAGCCGGTGAAGGAGAGCTTGCGGATCTCCGGCCGCGCCAGGACCCGGCGCGAGACTTCGTCCGGCACGCCGAAGACGACGTTCAGAACGCCCGCCGGAAGGCCGGCCTCCTGAAAGGAGCGGGCGATGGCGATGGCGGTGCCCGGCGTCTCCTCCGAGGGCTTGATCACGATGGAGCAGCCCGCGCCGATGGCGCCGGCGATCTTCCGGATCACGTTGGTCGAGGGGAAGTTCCAGGCGGTGAAGGCGGCGACCGGGCCGACCGGCTCCTTCGTCACCATCTGCCGGATCGCCGGGTTGCGGGCGGGGACGATGCGGCCGTAGGCGCGCTTGCCTTCCTCGCCGTACCAGCGGATGAGGTCGATGGCGAAGCCGATCTCCAGCCGGCTCTCGCCGAGCGGCTTGCCCATCTCCAGCGTCAGCACCCTGGCGGCCTCGTCGGCGCGGGCCTCCAGCGCCTGCGCGGCGCGCTCCATCACCTGCTGGCGCTCGAGCGGCGTCTTCGCCTTCCAGACCTTGAAGCCCTCGACCGAGGCGTCCACCGCCTCGTCGAGTTCGGCGGTCGAGGCGTGGCCGCAGCGGGCCAGCACTTCGCCGGTGGCCGGGTTGATGATATCCTCGCCGGGGCCTTCGCCGCGCCGCCATTCGCCGTTGATCAGAAGCTGGGCGTCTTCATAGGCCATGGCCGTTCTCCTCCAGAATCGCTTCGGCGCGACCCTAACGCCGTCGGCGGAAAGCGAAAGGCGGGGGCGCGACATCTTGACAAAACTAGAATCATGGTGATGTTGGCGGCATGGAAGACGCCGCCGCCATCGCACGCGCCCTCGCCGCGCTCGGACACGAGACGCGGCTCGCCATCTTCCGCCTGCTGGTGCGGGCGGGGACGGGCGGGCTGAATGTCGGCGAGATCGGCGCGCATCTCGAAATGGCGCCCTCGACGCTGGCGCATCACCTCTCGGCGCTGGTGGACGCCGGCCTCGTCGCGCAGGAGCGGCGGGGGCGGGAGGTGATCAGCCGGGCCGATTACGAGGCCGTGCGCCGCACCGCCGCCTTCCTCACCGCGGAATGCTGCGCCGGCGTCGGCCGCGCGCGGGAGAGCGCCGCGTGACCGCCCGTTCCACGCCCGAAGCAACCATGATCCCGGGGATGTCGAAATGACCGAGCTCGTTCTTTCCGCCGGCGCGCGGCTCCTCCGTTTCGGCGATGCGCTGCGGAAGGACCAGGGGGTCTGGCTGCTGGTGCTCGGCATCCTCGCCGCGCTCCTCCTGATCGACCCGGCGCAGGGGCGCGAGAGCCTCGGCTTCGTCGCGGCGCAACTGCTCCATGTGGCGCCCTTCCTGCTCCTCTCTGTCGCGGTCGCGGCCTATGCCGGGGCGAGCGGGGCGGACGGGCTGATAGCCCGCGCCTTCACCGGGGCGCCGGCGGCGATGATCGTCGTCGCGGCGCTGGCCGGGGCGCTTTCGCCGTTCTGTTCCTGCGGGGTGATTCCGCTGATCGCCGCGCTCCTCTCGATGGGGGTGCCGCTTTCGGCGGTGATGGCGTTCTGGCTCGCCTCGCCGGTGATGGACCCGTCGATGTTCGTGCTGACGACGGGCGTGCTCGGCCTCGAATTCGCCGTGGCGAAGACGCTGGCGGCGCTCGGCCTCGGCCTCTTCGGCGGCTTCGCGACGCTCGCCCTCTCGGGCGCCGGGGCGCTGGCGGACCCGCTTCGCGAGGGCGTCGGCAATGGCGGCTGCGGCGGCGCGAAGGTGCGGAGCGTGAAGCCGGTCGTCTGGCGGTTCTGGGAGGAGGCGCCGCGGGTGGAGAAGTTCCGCAAGGAAGGGGTGAAGTCCGCGCTCTTCCTCGGCCGCTGGCTGGCGCTCGCCTTCCTGCTCGAAAGCCTGATGCTGGCCTGGGTTCCGGCCGAGACGGTGACGGCGGCGCTCGGCGGCGACGGGCTCCTGCCGATCCTTTCGGCCACGCTGGTCGGCGTGCCGGCCTATCTCAACGGCTACGCCGCGCTGCCGCTGGTCGGCGGGCTGATCGGGCAGGGCATGGCGCCCGGGGCCGGCATGGCCTTCCTCGTTGCCGGCGGCGTCACCTCGCTGCCGGCCGCCATCGCGGTCTGGGCGCTGGCGAAGAAGCCGGTGTTCCTCCTCTACCTCGCCTATTCGCTGGTCGGCAGCTTTGCGGCCGGGCTGCTGTTCCAGCTCTGGACGGCGGTCTGAGAGCCGGGGGCTATCAAGGTTGATATCTGGGTCAACCGTTTGATTCCAAACGAATTAGCCGATTGACCGGAGCGCGGAGGGCCGCGCCCGGCCCGGACTCGGCGCCCGGGCGGAACGGCTGGACGGGGCGCCCCGAAACGCGAACGGCCCGCCGACCTTCCGGTCGGCGGGCCGCCGCATCTCCCGAAGGGCGTCGCTCAGGCGAGCGCGGCCTTCGCCTTCTCGACCACGGCGCCGAAGGCCGCCGGCTCACGCGCGGCGAGATCGGCGAGGACCTTGCGGTCTACCTCGATCCCGGCCTTGGAGAGCCCGTCGATGAAGCGGGAATAGGTCATGCCCGGCGCGTGCTCGCGCACCGCGGCGTTGATCCGCTGGATCCAGAGCGCGCGGAAATTGCGCTTCCGGTTCTTGCGGTCGCGCGTCGCGTATTCCTGGGCTGCGTCGACCGCCTGCTTGGCGACGCGGATGACGTTCTTGCGCCGACCGTAATAGCCCTTCGCGAGCTTGCGGATTTCGGCGTGGCGGCTGTGGGTCGTGACGCCGCGTTTCACTCGAGCCATGTCTCGTCCTCCTCGTCAGGCGTAAGGCAGGAACTTCTTGACGATCTTCGCGTCCGGCTCCGACAGGATCGTGGTGCCGCGCGCGTTGCGGATGAACTTCTTCGTCCGCTTGATCATCCCGTGCCGCTTGCCGGCCTGCTGGGCGACGACGAGTCCAGAGGCGGTCACCTTGAACCGCTTCTTGGCCCCCGACTTCGTCTTCATCTTGGGCATTTCGGTCTCCTTCTCGTCCGGAGCTTCAGGGGACGCCCGGCAGCCCTTTCAGCCGGCGGCCCCGCTCGGAAAGCGCGGCTATTAGCGGAAGGCGGGGAGCCGCGCAAGAAGGCGAGACATCCCGCCGCCACCAGCGGGTCGTATCTCGCCATGTTCAATGGGCCCTAGGGCAAGGGCGCTCGCCCACCACGAAGCTTTGCCCGGGCTACCAGCCCGGGCCGCGCCCGCCCCTTCCCGCGGGCGGGCGCCCCCCGCTGTCACGCGCGGCTCGGCCCGAGGTCGAGGCGACGCCATAAAGCGTCTATGCCATGCGGATCGGGCGCCCACCCGCGGGCGGCCGCGGCCCTTCGCGCCCCGTTCGAGCGTGGGAAGTCAGCACGCCCGGCCCGGCCCCGCCGCCTCAGGCGTCCTTCGGCGCCAGCGCCGCCGCCAGCTCCCGGCCGAGCGAGACCGGGACGATCTCGAACTCGACGAGGTCGGACCATTTCGCCGCCCAGGCCTGGAGGAGCGTCACGTCCTCGCATTCCATCACCTGGAAGCAGCGGCCGAGATCGGCCGAGACCCAGCTTTCGACGAAGACCAGCCCTTCCGGGTTCTGGCGCCCCCGCTCGCGGAAGCGGCGGTAGACCGCCTCGGCGTCCTGGCCCCGGAAGGTCTCGATCACCATGAAGCGCATCGGCCTATTCCTTCGGCTCGAACTTCAGCGCGACGCCGTTCATGCAGTAGCGGAGCCCGGTCGGCCGCGGCCCGTCGGGGAAGACATGGCCGAGATGCGCCTCGCAGGCGGCGCAATGGACCTCGGTGCGCCGCATGAAGAAGCTCCGGTCCTCCGTCTCCCCCACCGCATCCGGCGAGATCGGCTGGAAGAAGCTCGGCCAGCCGGTGCCGCTCTCGTATTTCGCGTCCTTGTCGAAGAGCGGCGCGCCGCAGCAGACGCAGTGGAAGACCCCCGGCCCGGCGGGGAAATCCTCATGGCTGCCGGCCCGCTCGGTGCCGTGGCCGCGCGTGACCTTGTAGGCCTCGGGTGAGAGCTGCGCCTTCCACTCGGCCTCGGTCTTGGTGATTTTCGTCATGTGCCTGTGCTCCGCCCGTCACGGTTTCGATCGACATCGCTATATAAGAGAGCGGTCGGGGCGGTGAAGCGCCTCGCATGCGGGAGCACGGGAAGATGATCCCCCTGTCGCGCGGCGCCTATGTGGCGCGTCTTGCGGAAACGCCGGCCGATGTGGAGGCCGCGCAGCGGCTCCGCCATCTCACCTTCATGGAGCTTCGCGGCGCCGCGGCCCGGCCCGAAGGGCTCGACCGGGACGCGCTAGACGCCTTCTGCGAGCATATGCTGGTGGAGGAGCGGAAGACCGGGCGGCTCGTCTGCTGCTTCCGGCTCCTGCCGCTCCGCTCCGGGGCGGAGATCGACCGGAGCTATTCGGCGCAGTTCTACGACCTCGCGGCGCTCCGCGAGTTCCCGGCGCCGATGATGGAGATGGGCCGCTTCTGCGTCCTCCCCGAAAGGCGGAGCGACCCGAACGTGATCCGCGCTGCCTGGTCGGCGATGGCGGGCTATGTGGCGGAGCGCGGCGTCGAGCTTCTCTTCGGCTGCTCCTCCTTCGAGGGGACGGAGGCGGAGGCCTATCTGGAAGCCTTCACGCTCCTCAAGTCCCGCCACCTCGCGCCGAAGCGTTGGCTGCCGCGGGTGAAGGCGCCGCGGATCTTCCCCTTCGCGCGGAAGTTCCGGTTCCGCCGGCCGGACCCGAAGGCGGGCGTCGCCAAGCTGCCGCCGCTCCTTCGCGCCTATGTCGCGCTCGGCGGCTGGGTCTCCGACCACGCCGTGGTGGACCATGACCTCGGGACGCTGCACGTCTTCACCGGGCTGGAGATCCGGCGGGTGCCGCCGGCGCGGGCGCGGCTGCTGATGGGGGCGTGAAAGCGCTGGCGCGGCGGGCCGGGGCGGGTAATCTCCGCGCATGAACATCGATCCCGCGCTCTTCCGCCCCGACGCCGTCGACCAAGAGGCCGCCCGCTTCCTCGCGCAACTCGAAGCGAAGCTCGCCGAGTTGCCGACCCCGCACGAGACGCCGGTGGAGGCGAGCCGGCAGGCCCGGATCGAGGGCCGCGGCGTCTTCCCCGCCGCCGGCCCGCTGCCGGGCTCGGAATGGATCGACGCGCCGACCGCGATCGGCCGCGCCCGCCTCACCCCGGCGCCGGGGCGGGCGACGGGGCTCTACATCCACATCCATGGCGGCGGCTGGACCCTCGGCGCGCCCGACCAGTACGATCGCTGGAACCAGATGATGGCGGCGGAGACGGGCTGCGCGGTGCTCTCGCTCCCCTACCGGCTCGCGCCGGAGAACCCCTGGCCGGCCTGCGCCGACGACGTGGAGGAAGGCGCGCTCTGGGCGCTCTCGGTCGCCAAGGGCTTCGGCGCGCCGAAGGTGGTGATCGGCGGCGAGAGCGCGGGGGCGCATCTTTCCGTCGTCGCGCTCCTCCGGCTCCGGGCGAAGGAGAAGCTCCGCCAGGTCGTCGGCGCGAACCTCTCCTACGGCGTCTTCGATCTCTCGCTCTCGCCCTCGGCGCGGAACTGGGGGAAGCGGCAGGTGGTGCTCTCGACGCCGACCATGGGCTGGTTCGTGCGCAATCTCGGCGGGGTGGACCTCTCCGACCCGATGATCAACCCGATCCTCGCCGAGCTTTCCGGCATGCCGCCGGCGCTCTTCCAGGTCGGCACGGCGGACCCGCTCCTCGACGACACGCTGATGATGGCGGCGCGCTGGGCCGGCTCCGGGACGGAGACGGAACTCGGCGTCTTCCCCGGCGGCGTCCACGGCTTCGACATGTTCGACATCGGGATCGGCCGGAAAGCCCGCGCCGCCTCGATGGCCTTCGTGAAGGCCCGGCTCGCCGCGTGAGGGGGGCGCGGAACCCGCTGACGCTCCTCGCCGACGGCAGCGGCTCCGACAAGGGCTCGGCCAAGCACCGCTACACCGAGCTTTACCACCTCCTCTTCGGGCCGCACCGGGGGCGGGAGGTCGTGCTCGTGGAGCTCGGCCTGATGATCGGCGGGCCGGAGCACGGCGTCCCGGCCGACCGCGCCGTCGCCGCGCCGCCCTCGGTCGCGATGTGGCTGGACTATTTCCCGAAGGGCCGGGTGATCGGCCTCGATGTCTCCGACTTCTCCGCCTACGAGACGGAGCGCTTCCGGTTCCTCCGCTGCGACCTCGACGACCGGGCCGCGATCGGGGCCGCGGCGGCCGAGGTCGCCCGGCTCGGCCCGCCCGATTTCATCGTCGACGACGCCAGCCACGCCTCGGCGCACCAGCAGGACGCCTTCCTCGCGCTCTTCCCCGTGCTGAAGCCGGGCGGGCTCTACCTGATCGAGGATCTCCGCTGGCGGCCTCGGCTCTACGAGGCGAAGCGGCCCGGCTTCACCAAGACGGGCGAGCTCTGGCGGAGCTTCCTCTCCACCGGCGCCTTCGCGCATGCCGACCCGGCCTATGCCGAGGCGATGAACGCGCTCCGCGACGAGATCTCCTTCGCCACGCTATTCCCGGTCCGGTTCGAGCCGGGGCGGCGGGACCAGCTGCTTCTGGTTCACAAGGCCGGGTAGGGCGGGCGCTGGCGCGTTCGAAACTTTCGTCGAGGCGACTGAGCGACGGGGCGAGGGACGCGGCCGCCCGCTTGGAGGGGCGGGCGCGGCCCGGGCTGGTCGCCCGGCCGGGTCGGGTGGAGGGCGCGCGCCTTCGCTCCGAACCCTCTCGTATGAGCGGCCGAAACGCGCCTACCGCCCCGCCGCCGCGCCTTCCCGCCGGGGGTCGGCGGCGCCAATCAGCGCGTCGGGGGCGAGGCGGAGAATCGAGAGGCCGGAATTGAGGTTGGCGACGCGGGGCTCGAGGCCGTAGGCGGCGAAGGCCCCGGCGAGCCCCTCCGCCTCCGTGCCTTCCTCGAGGTCCACCCGCTTGCCGAAGGCCGTGACATGGCCGAGCGAGGCGGCCTCGGCCGGGCTCATGCCCCATTCCTCGAGCGCGATCAGCGCCGCGGCGACATAGGGGATGATCCGCGCGCCGCCGGGCGAGCCGAGCGCGAGGATCGGCGCGCCGCCCTTCAGCACGATGGTCGGCGCCATCGAGGAGCGCGGGCGCTTGCCGCCCTCGACCCGGTTCGCCACCGGCCGCCCTTCATGCTCCGGCGCAAAGGAGAAATCGGTCAGCTCGTTGTTAAGGAGATAGCCGTTCGCCATCAGGCGGGAGCCGAAGCCGGTCTCGATCGTGGTGGTCATCGAGACGACGGTTCCGGCCGCGTCGCGGATCACGAAATGGCTGGTGCCCGGGCGTTCGGGCGACGCATCCGGGGCGCGGAGCGCGCCTTCCTTCCAGGGCGGCTCGCCCGGCGCCGCCTCGCCGGCGGCGTCCGCGGCGATCAGCGCGGCGCGGGCGTCCATGTAGCCGGGGTTGAGGAGCCCCTCGGGCATCGGCGTGAAATCGCTGTCGGCCATGTAGAGGCCGCGATCCGCGAAGGCGAGGCGGCTCGCCTCGGCGAAGCGGAGCCAGGCCTCGGGCGAGGGGCGCGCGCCCATGCCGCCGGCGCGTTCCGTCAGCATCAGGATCTGCCCGACCGTCAATGCGCCGGAGGAGGGCGGGCCCATGCCGCAGACCTCGAGCCCGCGCCAGGGCGCGCAGACCGGCGGCCGCGCCTTCGCCTCGTAGCCGGCGAGATCCTCCGCCGACATGACGCCGGGGTTGACCTTGGCGCCGCGCACGGCGGCGAGCAGCGCCTCGGCGAGGTCGCCCCGATAGAACGGCGCGGCGCCCTCGGCGGCGAAGCGGCGGAGCGTTTCGGCATAGGCCGGGTTCTTCAGGACGGCGCCTTCCGCGAGGGGCGCGCCGCCCGGCAGGAAATAGGCGGCCGCTTCGGGGAAGGGCGCGATGGTCTCCGCCGCTTCGGCGACGGAGGCGGCGAGGCGTGGGGAGACGGCGAAGCCCTCCTCCGCCAGCCGGATGGCGGGCGCGGCGAGCCGGTCGAGCGGCAGCTTGCCGCCCTTTCGCCAGAGCGCCTCGAGAAGCGCCGGCGTTCCGGGAACGCCGACCGAGCGGCCGCCCGGCACGGCGTCTCGGAAGCCCATCGGCTTGCCGTCCCTGAGCCAGTAATCGGGTGCGGCGGCGGCGGGCGCCGTCTCCCGCCCGTCGAGCGTGGTCAGTTCGCCCGCGGCGGCGTCCCAGATCACCGCGAAGGCGCCGCCGCCGAGGCCCGAGCTTTGCGGCTCGACGAGGCCGAGGACGAGTTGCACCGCCACCGCCGCGTCGGCCGCCGCGCCGCCTTCCGCCAGCACCGCCGCGCCGGCCTCGGCGGCGAGCGGATGCGCCGCCACGACCATCTCCCGGCTCGCCCGCACGTCCATCGCCTTGGCGGTCTCGAAGGTCCGTTCCGGCTGCGCCTGGGCGAGGGCCGAGAGGGGGAGGAGGGCGAGGAGGAGGGCGCGGGTCAGCATAGCGACAGGATCTCCTTGTGAAGCGCCTCGGGGATCGTCACGCCGGTCTCGGGCGTCAGCGGGCGCATCGCGGCGCGCCGGTCCCCCGGCAGGCGGACGCCCGGGTCCTCCATCAGCTCGGCGAAGAGCCGCTCGCCATGGTCGAGCGCGCCGGCGCCGCCGAGCCGTTCCGGCGCGAAGGCGAGGATGAGCTGGCCGCCGAGCGCCGGCAGCTTGCCGTCGCCCTGCCGGCCGGTTTCGAGGGACGTGACCTCGCCGATCAGCGGGCCGGCGAGAAGGTCCACCATCAAGGCCAGCGCCGCGCCCTTGTGGCCGCCGAAGGGCGACTGCGCGCCGTCGAGGATCGCCTGCGGGTCTCGCGTCGGTTCGCCGTCGGGGCCGATCCCGGCGCCTTCGGGGGCGAGGCGCCCGTCCCGGAGGGCGAGTTGCACCTCGCCCCGCGCCGTGACGGAGGCGGCCTGGTCGAAGATCATCGGCGGCCGGCCCGGGCGCGGCCAGCCGAAGGCCATCGGGTTGGTGCCGAACACCTTTCGCGTGCCGCCGATGTTGTGGACGAAGGGCGGGGTGGAGGTGAAGGCCATCGCCGCCAGCCCCGCGTCGCAGAGGGTCTCCACCTCGGGCCAGAGCGCGGCGAGATGGAAGCCGCGCCGGCAGGCGAGCGCGGCGAGGCCCTGCCGCTTCGCCAGCGCGGCGAGCGCCGGCAGGCCGACGGCGTGGGCGACCGGGTAATAGGCCTCGTCCGCGTCGAGCCGGATCACCGAACCCTCCTCGGAGAGGATGCGCGGCCGCGCCCTGCCGTTCGCCTTGCCGGATTTCAGCCCGCCGCAATAGCCCGGCAGCCGGAAGAGCCCGTGCGACTTCGCCCCGTCCCGCTCCGCCCGCCAGATGTTGCGGGCGACCGGCGCGGCGTTGACCTCGTCCGCCCCGGAGGCGCGGAGCGCGCGGAGCGCGAGGTCCATCACCTCGTCGAGGGAAAGGCGAATGTCGGTCATGCGGCGGCCTCCGGGATCTGCGGGCCGGCACTATCGCGCGGAGTTGCGGCGCCGGAAAGGCGGAGCCGCGTTCGCGGCGGGCAGGTTTGCGTCTTTCGCGGCGGAACTCGCGTGAGCGACGCGGAGAGGGCCGGGCGCGGCCCGTGCTGTTCGCCCGGGCCCGGGAGGGTCAGCGCGGACGCGCTCTTTCCGCGCCGGCGTCGCCTAAACCGCCGGGGAGGCCATGCGACCGAACTTCAAGGGAGTCCGGCGCCTATGCCCCGAAACGAACGCGGCGGGGCCGAGGCCCCGCCGCGCATCTCGTCTGATGGCCGGGCCTCAGCCCGGATAGGCGACGACGTTCTGCTTCTGCTCGCCAAGGCCCTGGACGCCGACCTTCATCACGTCGCCGGGCTTCAGCCAGCGCTGCGGCTTCATGCCCATGCCGACGCCCTCGGGCGTGCCGGTGGCGATCACGTCGCCGGGCTGGAGCGTCATCAGCGACGACATGTAGGAGACGATCTGCTTCACCGAGAAGATCATGTCGGAGGTGTTCGACTTCTGCACCATCGTACCGGACAGTTCGAGCCAGAGGTCGAGCGCCTGCGGGTCGGGGATCTCGTCCTTCGTCACGATCCAGGGGCCGGTCGGGCCGAAGGTCGGCGCGGACTTGCCCTTCATCCAGGTCATGCCGCGCTCGATCTGCCAGCACCGCTCGGAGACGTCGTTGATGACGCAGTAGCCGGAGACGACGGAGAGCGCGTCGGCCTCCGAGACATGCTCCGCCTTCGCGCCGATGACGATGCCGAGCTCGGTCTCCCAGTCCGGCTTGGTGGAGCCCTTGGGGATGATCACGTCGTCATAGGGGCCGGAAAGGGCCGAGGTCGCCTTGGCGAAGATGATCGGCTCGGCCGGCGGCTGCGCGCCGGTCTCGGCGGCGTGGCGGGCGTAGTTGAGGCCGATGCAGAAGAAGTTCGGCACCGAGGCGAGGCAGGATCCGATTCGCGTCCCGGCCGGCACGGCGGGGAGCTTCGAGAGATCGACCGCCTTCAGCCGCTCGACCGCCTCGACCGAGACGGCGGCGCCGGCGAAATCGGGGGTGAGGCCGGTCAGGTCGCGGATCGTCCCCGACGCGTCGAGCGCGCCCGGCCGCTCGGCTCCCTTCGGTCCCCAGCGCAGCAGCTTCATCTTCGTCCCCTCCGGTTTTCTTGGATCGTGCCGAAAGCCATAGACGCGGCGACGTGACGCCACAAGGCGCGCGACGGCGGTGGCGTTAACGCTTCCTCATGCTATGCTCCTGTCGCGCATAGGGATCATGGGGAGGATTCGATGCTGCGTACGGTTACGCTCGCCATCGCGCTCGGTCTCGGGATCGGGGCGGCGCCAGCAGCCTTCGCGGATACGATCGCGCTCGCAGACGAGAAAGGGGCGCCGATCGAAATCGACACCTCCGCCCTCGCCGGATGCACGATCGCCTTCGACAAGGCCGGCACGCCCTTCGAGATCTGCCGCATGAAGAAGGTGGAGCTCACGCCGCCGAGCTCGACCCGCTCGCGCCCGGGGCAGTCCGCCGCGACGGATGCGAGCCACGCCGCCGCCGTCGTCTATGTGAAGGCGACCGACTGAGCCGGCCGCGCCCTGCGGAGGCGGACCCCGCTTGAGCCGGGCGCCGACGATCATCTGGCTCCGCCGCGACCTGCGGCGGGACGACAATCGCGCCCTGTCGGCCGGCGCCGAGGCGGGGCCTGTCGTTCCCGTCTTCATCCTCGACCCGGTGATCGACGCGCAGCTCGGCGCGGCGCAGCGGCTTCGGCTCGAAGCGTCGCTGAAAGCGCTGGCGCGGGACCTCGAAGCGGCGGGCGCGCCGCTCGTCCTTCGCCGCGGGCCGGCGCGGGAGACGCTGGAGGCGCTGGCCGGGGAGACCGGGGCCGGCGCCGTCCGCTGGACGCGGCTGACCGACGGCCCCTCGCTGGAGCGGGACAAGGCGGTGAAGGCGGCGCTGAAGGCGCGGGGCCTCGACGTTCACAGCCATGAGGGCTTCACCCTGCTCGACCCGGCGGCGCTCCGCACCGGGGCGGGGGAGCCCTATCGCGTCTTCACCCCGTTCTGGCGGGCGCTGGCGAGCGAGGGGCCGCCGCCGCCGCTGCCGGCGCCGAAGCTATAGGGCGTGAAGGGCGTCGCCTCCGACGACCTGGCGGACTGGACGCTTTCGAAGCCGATGGGGCCGGCGGCCGGCGCGCTCGGCGAAGCCTTCAGGGCCGGCGAGGCGGCGGCGCGCGACCGGCTGGACGAATGGCTCGACGGGCCGGCGAAGGGTTACGCCAACGGGCGGAACCGGATGGACCGGCCCGAGATCGGCTCCGGCCTTTCCGACGCGCTCGCCCTCGGGGAGATCTCGCCGCGGCGCATCTGGGCGGCGATGGACCGGGCCGACGGCGCCGCCGGCGTCGAGGCGGCGCGCCGCCAGCTTGCCTGGCGCGACTTTGCGCACATGCTGCTCTTTCACGATCCCGCGATGGAGACGAAGAGCTGGCGGCGGGACTGGGACGCCTTTCCCTGGCGGGGCGACAACGAGGCGGCCGAGGCCTGGCGGCGCGGCGAGACCGGGGTGGACGCGGTGGACGCGGCGATGCGCGAACTCTGGGTCACCGGGCGGATGCACAACCGCGCGCGGATGATCGTCGCGTCCTTTCTGACCAAGCACTTGATGACCCATTGGCGCGTCGGCGCCGAGTGGTTCCGGGAGACGCTGATCGACTGGGACCCGGCGAACAACGCGATGGGCTGGCAGTGGGTGGCGGGCTCGGGGCCCGACGCCGCGCCCTACTTCCGCATCTTCAACCCCGAGCGCCAGGCCGAGACGCATGACCCGAAAGGGCTCTGGCGGCGGCGCTGGCTGGAGGGCGAAGGCGCTGAAACTTTCGTCTCCATGCGGCCGAAACGCTGGGGACCCGTCGCACGTCCGGCGCAACCGCTGGTCGATCTCGCCGCAGGGCGCACACGAGCGCTGGAAGCCTGGGCCGAGATGCGCGACAACGTGGCGGCCCCGGGGGGGGCAGAGGACTGAGGGAGACAACTTCGTGAGAATTGCAGTCGTGGGCTCCGGCGCCGCCGGTCTGGGCGCGGCGCTGGCTCTGTCCGAGCGCCATGACGTCCGGCTCTTCGAGCGGGCGTCGAAGTTCGGCGGCCACGCGAATACCGTGGATGTGGAGACGCCGGAGGGCCGCTTGCCCGTCGACGCCGGCTTCATCGTCTTCAACGAGCGGAACTACCCGAACCTCACGGCGATGTTCGCGCATCTCGGCGTGCCGTCGAAACCCTCCGACATGTCCTTCGGCTTCTCGCTCGACGGCGGCCGGTTCGAATACGCCTGCGACGACCTCGACCGCATCTTCGCGCAGCGCCGGAACGTGCTGAACCCGCGTTTCCTCATGGCCTTCCGCGACGTGATGCGCTTCGTCAGACAGGCCCCGGCGGACCTCGCCTCGGGCGCGCTTTCCGGCCTCTCGCTCGGCGAATGGCTGAACGCGCGGGGCTACGGCGCCTGGTTCCGCGAGCGGTTCATCCTGCCGATGGGCGGGGCGATCTGGTCCACGCCGACCGAGCACATGCTGGATTTCCCGGCGGCGAACTTCGTCAGCTTCTTCGGCAACCACGACCTTTTCACCGGCCTCGCCCGCGCGATGCAGTGGCGCACGGTCGAGGGCGGCAGCCGCGCCTATGTCGAGGCGATCGCGGCGCGGCTCTCCAACCGCGCCGTGACGGGCGCGGGCGTCACCGCGGCGCGCCGCTCCGGCGGGATGGTGGAGCTCAGCTTCTCCGACGGCTCCGAGGGCCGGTTCGACCATGTCGTCTTCGCCTGCCACGCGCCGGACGCCTTCCGCGCGATCGACGATCTCGACGAGCGGGAGCGCGGCATCCTTGGCGCCTTCCGCACCACGGCGAACCGCGCCGTCGTGCATTCCGACCCGGCGCTGATGCCGAAGCGGCGGAAGGTCTGGTCCTCCTGGACGATGCTCTTCGAGGGCGAGCGGCGGGGCGATGCGGGCCAGCCGGTGACGCTCTCCTACTGGATGAACCGGCTCCAGTCGCTGCCGACGAGCCGCGATCTCTTCGTCACGCTGAACGGCCAGCGGGACCCGGACCCGGCGCTGACCCACGCCGTCTTCGACTACGCGCATCCGCTCTACGACGAGGCGGCCTTCGCGGCGCAGGCGCGGCTCGACGAGATCCAGGGGCAGGGCGGCTACTGGTACGCCGGCGCCTGGACCGGCTGGGGCTTTCACGAGGATGCGCTCCGCTCCGGGCTCCGCGTCGCCGAGGCGCTGGACGCGCGGCCCGACTGGGCGCGCGATCTCGGCCCGGCGCTCGTGCGCGACTACGATCTGGCGGCGGAATGAGCGGAACGGTCGACCCTTTCGCGCATCGTCTCTATGTCGGGGAGGTGATGCACATGCGGCTCCGGCCGTTCCGGCATCTCTTCCGCTACCGGGTCTTCACCGCGTTGCTCGACGTGGACCGGCTGGAGACGGCGGAATCGCGCCTGCTGAAGATCGACCGGTTCGGCCTCTTCTCGTTCCTGCGGAAGGATCACGGCGCGCGGGACGGCTCCGCGCTCCGGCCCTGGGCGGAGGCGCGG
Organism: uncultured Paracoccaceae bacterium; assembly: GCA_937952085.1. Lineage (GTDB taxonomy): Bacteria > Pseudomonadota > Alphaproteobacteria > Rhodobacterales > Rhodobacteraceae > Pikeienuella. Next base: position 14,189 of record CALFYQ010000059.1, read on the forward strand.
CTCCGCGAGGCGGGGCGGCCGGCGCCGGCGCGGCTGATGCTGCTCTCGATGCCGCGGTTCCTCGGCTACGCCTTCAACCCGCTCTCGGTCTGGTTCGCGCATGACGCGGCGGGGCGGCTCGAAAGCGTGATCTACGAGGTGAAGAACACGTTCGGCGACCAGATCGCCTATGTCCACGCCGCCGAGCCCGAGCCGGACGGGGCGGTGCGCCATGCGCGGCGGAAGGCGATGTTCGTCTCCCCCTTCATCGGCTGGGACCAGACCTATCGGTTCACCGTGCGGGCGCCGGGGGAGAAGCTCGCGCTCCGCATCCGCCAGGGCGACGCGACCGGGGAGGACCTGATCGCGACGCAGACCGGCGCGCGCCGGCCGCTTTCGGACGCCGCGCTCCTGCGGCTTTCGTTCAGCCACCCGCTCGCCGCCTTCAAGGTGATCGGGGCGATTCACTGGCAGGCGTTCAAGCTCTGGCTGAAAGGCGCGCGCTTCTCGCGCTATCCGGGCGAAGCGGCGGCCTTCGCGCCCGAGGCGACAGCGCGGAAGGCTTGATTCCCGCTTCGCTTCGCCTTCATTCTTGGTGAAGCGGAAGTCAGAACAAGAAATCAGGGTGGCGGACATGACGACGCACACGGCGGCCGCGCCTCGCTATTTCGACGCGGTGCTTTCGATCGTGAAGGGGCTGAAGATCGGCTCCATGGCCTTCGTCCTGCCGGACGGGCGGCGCTTCGACGCGAAGGGCGAGGCGGAGGGGCCGCATGGCGAGATCGT
>CALFYQ010000060.1 GCA_937952085.1 uncultured Paracoccaceae bacterium
GGAGCCGGTCTACGCCGCCGTCTCGAACGACGAGCGCTATGTCCGCGCCCGGTTCATCTCGGCCGTGCAGGATCTGCAGAAGACGCTCTGATCGCGGTCGGACCAATGGAAAGGGCGGCGCTCCGGCGCCGCCCTTTTCCGTTTCCCGCGATCAGCGGCCGCCGTTCTCACCCGCCCCGCTGGACTGGCCGCCCCGGGCGCGCACCGCGGCGACGATGTTCGGCGGCGCATTGAGTTCGCGCGAGCGCAGCGCCGCGACGAGGGCGCGAAGCTCCGAACGGCTGAGCCCGTCGAGAAGATAGGTCGCATCCAGATAGCCGACCTCGGCGAGCGCCGGCGCGGCCGGGGCGTAGGGGTTCGAGGCCAGCGCCTTCAGCGCGGCGAGCGGCGTCTCCTGCGCGTGACCGGGCGCGGCGAGCAAGAGCGCGGCGAGAAGCGGACCGGCGGGGAGAAATGCACGACGCATGACGCCTCCTTCATCGGCTGGAGCCGAGCTTCTTCGGATACTTGGAACGGATCGCCTCGCCGAGATTGGCGGGGAGCTTCAGCGCGCCGGAATCGATGTGCTCACGGAGCCGCACGATCTGGTTCCGCGAAAGCCCGTCGACGAGATAGGTCGCCTCGATATGGCTGAACGTGCCGAAGACGGCCGGGCTCGGCGCATGCGGGTTGTAGGAAAGGGTTCGGAGCGCCTCCAGCGCCTGCGCCTCCTCCGCCGGCGATGCGGCGAGCGTGGGGCCGGCGAGAAGCGCGAGCAGAAGGGCGAGTGGTCTGAACATGGGCGGCTCTTCGATCTTTCCCGGGAGATGGGGCGGCGCGGGCGCGCCGGCCAGCCGGGGCGCCCCGACGTCACGTTCTCGTGTGTGACCAATCAGACGAAGCTGCGAAAGACGGCCTCGCGGCCGCCCCGCCCCGGCCCCATCTTCGCTCTGCGCGTCATGGAGGTGAGGATGGCGGAACGGGGCGAACTGGCGGGGCTCGGGCTCCTGCTCGGCGCGGGCGTCGCGCTCGGCGGCTGGGTCTTCGGTCAGGCGCTGATCGAGAGCCGGGCGCCGGCGCGGCTGGTCACGGTGAAGGGCCTCGCGGAGCGGATGGTGGAGGCGGACGCCGCAACCTGGCGCATCGCCTTCCGCGGCGTCGGCGAAAGCCGGGAAGAGGCGATCGCCGAGGCGATCCGGGCGCGCGACGCCGTGAAGGCCTTCGGCGTCGCCGGCGGGCTGACGGAGGCCGGGCTCTCGGTCGAGCCCTTCGCCATCTCGGTCGAGCGGATCTACCTTCAGGCGCCCGGCGGCGGGCAGGAGGAGCGCGCGCGCTACGTCGCCTCGGGCGCGGTGCGGATGCGCGCCGATGAGGCCGGGCTGATCGAAGCGATGACGGCCGAGACCGGGCGGCTTCTCGACGCCGGGGTGCTGCTCGGCGGCAGCGACTACGAAGGCGCGGCGAAGCCGATCTACGCCTTCACCGGGCTCAACGAGATCAAGCCGGCGCTGATCGCCGAGGCGACCCGCGCCGCGCGCGCCTCCGCCGCCCAGTTCGCCGAGGATTCCGGCTCCTCCGTGGGGCGGATCGTCGAGGCGAACCAGGGCGTGATCCAGCTCTTCGCCGCCGATGGCGACTATGACGAACGGAACGAGCGGCGGAAGGTGGTGCGGGTGGTCTCGACGGTTAGCTACGAGCTGACGGACTAGGCCCGGAGTCTGAGACTTTTCTAAAGTGGCCTTTTCGCCCTTCTCTTAACTTGGCCCGTGCGACCAGCACGGGCCGCGCCCGACCCATCCCGGGGTCGGGCGCCCTCCGCCGACCCAAGTCGCGCGGCCGTCGTCCGGTGCGGCGCCATCAACCACATCCGTCCAATCGTCATGGCGCCCTCCCTGGGTCGGTCGCGTTCCTTCGTGCGCTGCTCGGCCGCAGAGACGTCTATCCGGCTAGAACACCGGGGCGGCGCCGACGCCTTCCGCCACAGCCGCTCAGGCGCTTCAGACCTCCGCCCCATAGAGCCAGTCCAGCCGCCGCTCGAACCAGCCGGGCGCCAGCGCATGGGCGAGGCGGACGCCGGCGCCGAAGACCGCCCCGTCCGAATGGAACCGACGGAGATTCGCGCGGGCCTCGTCCTGCACCCGGCTGACCCGTCCGATCCGCGCGGCGTAGTGGGCCGGGAGCGCAGCCTCGGGCTCCGCGGCCTCCAGCCGGCTCGCCAGCGCCACGGCGTCTTCGAGCGCCTGGGCCGCGCCTTGCGCCAGCGAGGGGAGCATCGGGTGGGCGGCGTCGCCGAGGAGCACCGCCCGGCCCTCGGACCAGCGCGGCAGGCGCGGCCGGTCGAAAAGCGCCCAGCGGAAAGGCGCCTCGGCCGCGCGGACGATCTCCGCCACCGGCGCGGCCCAGTCGCCGAAGAGGGCGCGGAGCGCGGCGGGGTCTCCCGGCTCCGTCCAGCCTTCCTTCCGCCAATCCTCTCCGACGATGCCGACGAAATTGACCAGCCGCCCGCCCCTCAGCGGATAGGTGACGGCGTGCCTGCCCTTCCCCGCCCAGGCGGTCACGGCAGGCGGCTGGCTTGGCGCAGCCGCGGCCGGAACCGTGGCGCGCCACGCGACATAGCCGGTGAAGCGCGGCGCCTCCGGCCCCAGCATCGTCTCCCGGATGCGGGAGCGGAGCCCGTCCGCGCCGATCACGAGGTCCCCCTCGAACTCGGCGCCGGAGGCGAGACGGAGCGCGCCTTCCGGCGCGAGGCCGCCCGCCTCCACGCCGGTCTCCACCACGCCTTCGGGCAACGTGGCGGCGAGCGCCTCGATCAGGTCGGCCCGGTGGACGCAGAGATGCGGCGCGCCCCAGCGGCCGCCAAGCGGGATCCGGGTCAGAAGCCCGCCGCCGACGCCGCGCCGCATCTCGATGGCGGGCGCCGCCCAGGCGCCGGCCGCCACCCGATCCGCCAGCCCAAGCGCGGCGAGGGCGCGATAGCCGTTCGCGCCAAGCTGGAGCCCCGCGCCGACCTCGCCGAGCGTCGGCGCCCGTTCGAAAACCTTCGCCTCCCAGCCGGCGCGCGTAAGCGCCAGCGCCGCGGCGAGCCCGCCGACCCCGCCGCCGGCGATCAGCGCGCGCCGCCGCCTCAGCGGTAACCCCCCTGGTCGAAGACGCCCGCCTCGTTCAGCCCCCAACCGACCGCCCCGGCGATCAGCGCGCCGACGATCGCCGCGGCGGCGATCTTCCAGATCGACCACGGCCGCTCGCCCTGCACCGCCCCGGTGCGGGCGTTGACGATGAAGCGATAGGTCTCGCCGCGATACTTGTAGGCGGCGAGCCAGACCGGCAGGAGGATGTGCTTGAAGCTCTCCTTCCGCGTCTCGGTCTCGGCCCAGTCGATCCGCTGCTGGTCGCCGCCGATGTCGAAGCGGATGTCGCGGGCGATCACCGCGTCCATCGCCGCCCGCGCCTCGCGCCAGCCGTCCTCGAGCGGCACGGTGTAGGCCTCGGCGCGGAAGCCGGCGAGATAGGCCGGCCGGTAGGGGACGAGGGCGGAAAGGTCCCAGGGCCCGAGCCGGTCCGCGTGCTTTTTCGGCAGCGAGCGGGAGGCGAGCACCAGAACGTCGTCGAAGAACCGCGCCACCCGGCCGGATCTCGGCGTCCAGCGCACCTTCGGCACCTGGCGGAGCTGGCTCTGCGGCTTGCCGTCGACCATCACCGTCACTCGTTGGGTGACGTAATAGGTGTCCCCCCGCTGGCCGCGATACGCGGTCTCGGTGTCGGCGTCGAAGGTCCAGTAGGGGACGTAGAGCCCCTGCATCGGCAGCCCGGCGCGGGCGTATTGCGAGAGGCCCGAGGGCGCGAACCAGAGCCGGCCGAGCCAGTCGTTCATCGCCTTCCGCGCGTCGCGCTCCGACAGGCCGAAAGGGAGGACGCCCTTCGGCTTGATGTGCCGGTTCGCCGATGTCTGCGTGACGATCGGCGAGGCGCAGAACGGGCACTCGCCGGCATGGGTCTTGTCGTCGAACTCGACATCCGCGCCGCAGCTTTCGCAGTGGACGGTGCGGGTCTCCTCCATCTCCGCCGCGTCGATCTCGCCGTGGAGGGCCGGGGCGAGCGGCTGCTCGGCGAGCGCGCCCTTCGTCTCGCCCCGCTCCACCGCCCAGGGCGAGACCGGCGCCTCGATCGCCGTCTCCGCGCCGCAGAACGGGCAGCGGACCTTCGGCTGGCCCGGCAGGTATTCGAGCGCCGCGCCGCAGCCTTCGCAGGGAAAGCGGGCGGGCGCCCCGGCGGTTTCGCTCATGCCGGCTCGCTCACACAGGCGGCGGCGGCGGAACCGCGGCGAAGATATCGGAAAGCTCCGCCGCCTCGTCCGCGCCCATCCAGCGCGGGAAGCCCTGCCGCCAGACATAGGTGGCGCGGGTTATCTCGCCCGAGGCGGCCATCGCGGCCAGCTCCGCCTTGGTGAACGGCCCGCGCGAGGCGCCGTTCTCGGAAAGGTGCCAGATCTTCTCCGCCGCTTGCGGCGGCGGGGGCGGCGCGCCGGCGGCGGGCGCGGCGCTCCAGGGGCCGCCCTGCCCGGCCTCGTTCGCCATCGCCATGCCCATCCCCATGCCGAGCCCGGCGCCGAGGCCTGCCCCGGCGCCGCCCTGGTTCTCCGCCGCGGCGCGCATCGCCTCGGCCTGCTGGAAGGCGGCGTATTTCCCGAGATCGCCGACGATGCCCATCTGCGTCCGCCGGTCGAGCGCCTTCTCCACCTCGGGCGGCAGCGAGACGTTCTCGATCCGGAAGGCGGCGATCTCCACCCCGAGCGGCGCAAGCTCGGGGGCGATCGCCTCCGCCAGAATTTCGCCGAGCCGGTCGGTGCTGGCGGCGAGGTCGAGCACCGGAACGCCGGAGCCGGCGAGCTTGGAGGAGACGCGGGCGACGATCTCGTTCCGGAGCTCCTCCGTCACCTCGTCGGTCGTCACCTCGCCGTCGGTGCCGACGATCTCCTTCAGGAACACCGCCGGGTCCTTCACCCGGATCGCATAGGTGCCGAAGGCGCGAAGGCGGATCGGGCCGAATTCCGGGTCCCGCAGCATGATCGGGTTCTTGGTGCCCCATTTCAGGTCGGTGAACCGGCGTGTGGAGACGAAATAGATCTCCGACTTGAACGGCGAATCGAAGCCATGATCCCAGTGCTGGAGCGTCGTCATCACCGGCATGTTGTTCGTCTCGAGCATGTAGAGGCCCGGAGAGAACACGTCGGCGAGCTGCCCTTCATGGACGAAGACGGCGGCCTGCCCTTCCCGCACGGTCAGCTTCGCGCCGTACTTGATGGCGGCGCCCTGCCGCTCGAAGCGCCAGACCATCGTGTCCCGCGTGTCGTCGGTCCATTCGATGACGTCGATGAACTCGCCGGTCAGCCGGTCCCAGAGGCTCATGGCTTTCCTCCCGCGGCGCCGGGCCGCAAATCCTCGATGATGTCGGCCACGATGGGCGCGGCCTCCTCCGCATTCATGCCGGGCTGCAGCCGCGGGTCGTAGAGGATGCGGAGGAGATATTCGTCGTGCTCCGTGAGAAGCGCGAATTCCTGGTCGTCGTTGAAGATCGACGGGCGCACGTCGTCGTCGTCGTTCATCAGGCCAAGCGTCTGCGCGAATTCCTCGTGGATGCAGGAGCGTCGGAGCATCCCTTCGAGCTCCGATTTCACGAAGATCATCGCGCCGGTGATCCGCCCGCTGGCCGCATCGCGATAGCCGACCTGGCCGATGCAGGGAAAGCCCACCTCCTCCGCCCAGCGGCCGACCAGCGGCATCCGGCGCGCCGTTCCGTCCGCCTCCAGCGCGCGGACGAAGGCGCGCCGCTCGTCGAGGCCGAGGATCAGGATCGAGAGGTTCGGCTCCTCCGTCGTCGTCGCGATCTCGAGCCCGGTGAGGCGGGAGAGACGCGTCGCCAGTTCGGCGTATTCCGCCCGGTCCGCCTCAGTCGCGCCGGCGCCGACCACCTGATAGCGGATCGCCTCCTCCCAGCGGGAGACGAGGGTCGGCGTCGTCGCCTCAACCAGCGCATCGCCATCCCGCCGGTATTCGCGGTTGAGGGCGATCCGGCCGAAATTGGTGGCGAGGTCGGCGTTGGTGAAAGGCGCGTCGGGCGGCGCGGACTCCTGCCGGAGCCCGCCCTCGGAGGTGAGGATCGCGGCGTACTCGCGATAGAGCACCGCATCGTCCGTCGCGCAGCCGCCAAGCGCTAGGATGAGAAGGGCGAAGCCCGCGCGCATCAGACCGTCGCCGGCCCCGCGCCGCGCGCCTTCGCCGCCGAGAGGGCGGCGCGAAGCTCGCCCTCCATCTTCTGAAGCTCCGCCTCGGCGGCGGCGCGGCGGGCCTTGCCCTCGTCGGCGATCTCGAGACTTTCCTCGATCGTGGCGACGAGGGTCGTGTTCGCCTCCTTCACCGCCTCGATGTCGAAGACGCCGCGCTCCATCTCCCGGCGCACGGCGGCGTTCGCCTCCTTCAGGTTGGCGGCGTTCTTCTTCAAGAGTTCGTTGGTGAGGTCAGTCGCGCCCTTCACCGTCTCCGCCGCGTCCTTGGAGCGGAAGATCGTCACCGCCTGGGCGAGCTGCGTCTCCCAGAGCGGCACGGTGTTGATGAGGGTCGAGTTGATCTTGCCGACGAGGCTCTTGTCGTTCTCCTGCACGAGGCGGATCGAGGGGAGGGACTGCATCGTCACCTGCCGCGTCAGTTTCAGGTCGTGCACACGCCGTTCGAGATCGTCCCGAGCCTGCCTGAGGTCGCGGAGCGCCTGCGCCTTCAGCATCGCCTCGTCCTCCGGCGCGGCGGCGGCCTCCGCCTCCAGCGCAGGAATCTCGGCCATGTCGAGCCGGCGGAGCTTCTCCTCCCCCGCGGCGATGAAAAGCGCGAGGTCGTGGTAGAAGTTGAGGCTCTCCTCATAGAGCCGGTCGAGCGCCTTGATGTCCTTCAGGAGCACCGTCTCGTGCGCCAGGAGCTCGTCGGAGATGCGGTCGATCTGGTCGCGCACCTCCTCGTACTTGGCGATGAACTCGGCCACCGGCTTCACCTTGCCGAAAAGCCGGGCGAAGAAGCC
>CALFYQ010000061.1 GCA_937952085.1 uncultured Paracoccaceae bacterium
CCGGCCTCGCCGCCCGCCGCCGCGCCATAGGCGAAGGCGCGCCCGGCGAGGGTGAAATCGGCGCCGAGCGCTTTCGCCCGCGCCACGTCGCTCCCCCGCCGCACGCCGCTGTCGAAGAGGAGCTTCGCCCGCCCCGCCACGGCCTCGGCGATCGGCGGCAGCGCCTCGATGGCGCCCGGCGCGTAGTCGGCCTGCCGCCCGCCGTGGTTGGAGACGACGATGCCGTCGCAGCCCGCGGCGACCGCCTCGGCCGCGTCGTCCGCCCGCATCAGGCCCTTGATGACGAGGGGACCTTTCCAGCGGTCCCGCATCCGGCGGAGCGCGTCCCAGTCGAACCGGCTCGCCATCAGGAGCCGGGCCTGCATGTCCGCGAGGGTCAGCGCCGAGAACTTGCCCGCCGCCGCGCCTTCGAGGTTGGCGAATTTCGGCGCGCCGGCGCGAAGCGTGCCGAGCGCCCAGCCGGGATGGCGGACGAGATCGAAGAGGATGTCCGGCGTCGGCTGGAACGGCACGCGGAGGCCGTTGCGGATGTCCCGGTCGCGTTTGGCCGGGGCGGTCACGTCGATGGTGACGGTCAGCACCTCGACGCCCGCCGCCTCCGCCCGGTCGATGAAATGCCCGGTCATCTCGGCGTCGTTCGAGACGTAGATCTGGAACCAGGCGTGGCCCTCCGCCGCCTCGGCCAGCGTCTCCAGCTTCGTCGAGGAGGCGGTGCTGATGAGGTGCGGGATGCGCTTTCGCGCCGCGAGCCGGGCGAAGGCGAGGTCGGCCCCCGGCCAGGCCAAGTTGATGAAGCCCATCGGCGCGACGCCGAAGGGCCGGGCGTAGCTGCGGCCGAAGAGTTCCGTCTCGGTGACGATCTCCGTCACGTCGACGAGATAGCGGGGCGCGAGCCGCACCTCTTCGAGCGCGCTGCGGTTCCGGGCGAGGCCGATCTCGGCCTCCGCGCCGCCGTCGATGAAGTCGAAGGCGAAGCGTGGCAGGCGCCGCCGCGCCGCGCGTCGCAGATCCTCGATCGAGGCCGCTCTCGCCAGCCCGCCCATCCTGCGCCTCCCCGGCCGCGCCGTTTCGGGGGAGGCTATCCGGCTTCCCGAAAGAGGGAAACTCCCGCAGCGCCGGCCCGCCCCACCAGGACTTTCAGGAGAGGAACTCACGTGCGATCTCGACCGTCGCCCGGACGCCCGTCCAGCGGCTCTGCCGGGCGACGTCCCCGTCGAAGGCGCTGGCGACCAGGACGCTGTCTCCAAGCGCCCCTCGGATCAGCGCCTTCGGAACCGGGCCGAAGACGCCGACCATCTCGCCGCCACCATGGATGCGTGGTTCGGACGGCGGGACGGCGCCTTCATCACGCGCGCCCGTCCCTCCGGGTCACTTCACGAGGTGGGCGCGAAGGCTTGGGCGGAGCGCCGCCAGGATGGCGGAGAATGCCCGCAAGAACCGCACCGGGTCGCGCGTTCCACCCGCGGCCGGGCGCCGGCCTCCCGCAGCGCGTCAGCGGGTCCGGGCCGATGGCGCCGCGGCGCGCGGCCGCCTTCGATACGTCGGGCGAGGACATGCGACGGCGACGGCGTGGATGTCGTCGCAATGCGCGACGGCGTTCCGCTTCGGGCTCTCGCGAACATGGGTCACATGGAGCATGCCGTCGACGAAGGTCAGGCCGCCGACAAGGTCCCCGATCAGGGGCGGGATCTCGTTGTAGAGAACGTCGGCCGAGGTGAACGCGCCGCCAGGATGCTGCCCGACGGGAGCAGGAGCGGGTTCGCGATCGAGCGTTTGAAGCGAAGGCGGAAGAGGACGAGGACCGGCACCCACGTCGCCACGACCTTTCCGGAGACCGAGGTGGACATCACCGCCGCGACGACGCCGGTGGAGGCCATCCGGTTGCGCATGACGGCGCGGATGACGAGCGTCGGCATGCCGCCGAGGCCTGCCGCGGCGTAGCCGAGCGTCCGCGCCTTGCCGAACTGGCCGATCGTCCGGCCGACATCGTCCGGCTCCTTCGTGAAGCCCATGGTCAAGATGATCGCCACGAAGGCCGCGTTCTTCATCGCGCCGGCGAAGGTCTCGCCCGATTTCGGGAGTTCGTTGAACCGCCAGCGGTCGGCGACACCGCCCTGGGCACGGCGCCGATCGCCCGGGCCTCCTTCGGGATCACCCGGCGATAGGCGCCGCGGGCGGCGTCGCGGAAGACGACATCCTCCCGGGCCACGCCCTCGGCGCATTCGCCGACCGAGTGGAGGTTGACCCCGATGATCTTCAGCCTGGTCGGCGCATCGGCGCGGGCGAAGGCGGCCTCCGAGGGGCCGACGGGGGGCCGACGGGGGGGCCGCCAGCACGACCGGCATCTGGGAGAGCGGCGCGACGAGGCCATAGACCCGGCCCTCGCCGCGGACCGCTGTGGCGTCGGCGCCGCAGATCGCCTCGATGCGGCGCCGCTTGGGATCCGACTGGAGGAGATAGCGCGCGGCGGCGTCGAGCCGCCGCTCGAGACGCCAGGGCCTCGGGTGGAGGACCGTCACCTCCATGCCGCGTAGCCGCGGCCCCGCTGCCGCTTCGAGGCCGAGAAGGCCGTCGCCGATGACGGGGGCCCGGCCAAGCCGCGGCGAGCCCCGAGCCGCGCCCGAAGCGCCGACCCGGCGGCGCCCCGTCAGGCGTCGACCGGAAGGTGGACCGACAGCCGCGCCCCGCCCGAGGCCGTGGCGCCGACCGTGAGCCGGCCGCCCACGGCTTCGACGATCCGCGCCGAAATGGCGAGCCCGAGCCCGGACGAGCCCTTCGGCGATCCGCGATAGAAAGGCTCCAGCACCCGGCCGCGGATCTCCCGCGCGATGCCCGGCCCGTTGTCCTCCACCTCCAGCACGAAGCCCTCGGCTTCGGCGCGGCTTCGGACCGTCACCTCGACCGCCGCCTTGTCGTTGTGGAGGATCGCGTTGGCGACAAGGTTGATGACGACTTGGGAGAACCGGTCCGGGTCGATCCGCACCCGGGCGCCCGGCGCGGCGAAATCGCGGATCAGGCGAACGCGCCGTTCGCCGAAGGGCGAAAGGGCGACCTCGACGGCGCGGGCGAGAACGGCCTCGGCGTCCACCGGCTCCATGTCCCGCCCCGCGGCGCCGCGTTCGAGAAAGCTCAGATCGTGGATCTCGTCGATCAGCCGGGTGAGGCGCACGCTCTCGGCCTGAATGATGTCGGCGAAGCGGCGGCGCTCCGCCGGAGCGAGGCCGGGATCGTCGCGCAGAAGCTCGGCGAAGCTCCGCACCGATGTCATGGGCGTGCGAAGCTCATGCCCGACATGGGAGAGGAACTCGTCCTTCTGCGCGTCCATCTCCATCAGTCGCTCGTTGGCGGCGCGAAGCTGCGCGGCGCTTTCCTCGGCCTCCGCGCTCTTGGCGCGGAGCGCATCGGTGGCGCGGACGAGGCGGGCGTTCTCGTCGGCGATCTCCACCAGTTCGCCCATCGAGATCGTCTCGCCCCCGGCGATGCGGGAGACCATTGCATGCGCCGAGGCGGCGCCGATCGAGCCGGCCAGCTCCCGCTCGAGGCGGGAGATAAACTCGGGCGTCGGGTCGGGCAGAAGGTCCGGCTTGCCCTGGAGCCGCGCCGCCTGGGCGAAGAGCGTCGCCGCCGGCTCGGCGCCGAGCACCCGCTGCGCCAGCACGAAGAGGTCCTGGCCCGGCGCCGAACGGCGGACGAGGCCGAGCGTCAGCGACGGCTCCGAGCGGAAGACGTCGACGAAGAGCGTGCTCTGGAGCCGCTCGAGCGGCGTCGGCCGCGTGAAGAGCGAGACGCCGACGAGAAGCGCGGCGTTGGTCCCCAGGCTCCAGAGCGTGGCGTGGACCAGCCGGTCCGCGCCCTCAAAGCCGAAGAGGGCGTAGGGGCGGAGCGCGGAGATTCCGAACGGGCCGTTGGCGATGGTGTCCGCCGAAAGCAGGAACGCGCCGCCGAAGCTCGGGAGATAGAGCGTATAGCACCAGAGCGCGAGCCCGGCGGCCATGCCGGCCGCCGCCCCCGGCAGCGTCGCGTTCCGCCAGAAGACGCCGGCGACAAGGGCGGGCAGGAACTGCGCCACGCCGCAGAAGGCGATAAGCCCGGTCGAGGCCAGCGCGTCCGACCGCCCGGCGACGCGAAAATAGATGTAGCCGAGCGCCAGTATCACCACGATCGCGCCACGCCGCGCGTTCAGGAGCATCGCCTGCACGTCGCCCGAACGCTCCCCGCCGCCGGCGGAGAGCCGAAGCGCCAGCGGCGCGACGATGTGGTTCGAGATCATGGTGGAGAGCGCGATGGTCGAAACGATCACCATCGAGGTCGCCGCGCTCAGGCCGCCGATGAAGATGAACGTGGCGAGCGCGTTCGCCCCCTCATGAAGCGGGAGGGCGAGGATGTAGAGATCCGGGCTCCAGCCCGCCGGCAGCGTCGCCGCGCCGACCGCCGCGATCGGCATGACGAAGAGCGAGATCAGCAGCATGTAGAGCGGGAACATCCAGGAGGCGGTCGCGAGATGGCTCTCGTCGGAGTTCTCCACCACCGTCACCTGGAACTGCCGCGGCAGGCAGATCACCGCGGTCGCGGAGAGGAAGAGGAGGGTCATCCACCGCCCGCCGAAGGTCTCGTCGAGGCGGAGGCTCTCCGCCGTCACCCCGGCGAAGGTCTCCCGCACGCCGCCCGCCACGCCGAAGACCGCGAAGAGGCCGACGGCGATCACTGCGGCGAGCTTCACCACAGCCTCCGCCGCGATGGCGGCGACGACGCCGTGATGCCGCTCGTTCTCATCGAGCGTACGGGTACCGAAAAGGATGGTGAAAAGCGCGAGCCCCGCCGCCGCCCAGAAGGCGATCACCGAATCCTGCTGCGGCCCGCCGGCGGTGATCGTCTCGTAGCTGAGCGTGAGCGACTGAAGCTGAAGCGCGATATAGGGCGTCGCCGCCAGCACGGCGCCGACGGTGGCGAGCGCGGCGAGCCCGCCCGACTTGCCGTAGCGCGAGGAGATCATGTCGGCGATCGAGGTGATGCGGTGGGTCCGCCCGATCCGCACCAGCTTCCGGATCAGCCACCACCAGCCGATGAAGGCGAGGGTGGGGCCGAGATAGATCGTCATGAACTCGACGCCGGTCCGCGCCGCCGAGCCGACCGCGCCGTAGAAGGTCCAGGCAGTGCAGTAGACTGAAAGAGAGAGCGTGTAGATTACCGGCGAGCTGACCCAGCCGCCGCCGCCCCGCGCCGCGCGCCGGTCTACCCACCAGGCGAGGGCGAATAGCGCCGCGACATAGACGAGCGCGACGCCGAGGACCGCGTTCACTTGGCGGCGTCCGCCCGGCTCACCGCGGCCCGCCCTCGCCGAGCCGCCGGGAGAGGCGGCGGGCGCAATAGATCAGGACGGCCCAGACGGTGAAGAGATAGACGCCGATCACCGGCGCGCCGAGAATCGTGAGGTCAGTGACGAAGAGGTTGGCGAAGGGCGGCGCGACCAGCACGAGACCGAAGAGCGGCAGCGCGAAAGCCGCGTCCCGCGCCCGACTGTCGTGGAACCCGTCGCCGCCGCGGGGCGGACGTTGCGGCGCGCCGTCCTTCATCCGGCCAGTTCCAGAACCGCCGCCACCACCTCCGAATTGGCGAAGGGCTTGGTCATGAACCGGTCCGCGCCGAGCGCCACGGCGGCGGCGCGGTCGCGCTGCTGGCCCTTGGCGGTGAGCATCAGGATCGGCAGTCCGGCATAGCGGGCGTCGCCGCGGAGCCGGCGCAGGATCTCGAACCCGTCGGCGCCCGGCAACATGGCGTCCAGCACGAGCACGTTCGGCTTCGCCCGGTCGATCGCCGCGAAGGCCGCTTCGCCATCCGACGCCGCCTCCACCTCGAAGCCCTCGCGCGCGAAGAGAAAGCTCAACGCCTCCACGATATGCGGCTCATCCTCGACGACCAGCACGCGACGGACCATTCGGTCCCCTCCCCAAAGGCCGGCTTTGCGCCGGCTACAATTGCGCGCATTGGACAGGAGGGGCGCCGGCGCCGCAACAGGGAATCGTCGCCGCTCACATCTCCAGCACCGAAGGTTCGCGCCGC
>CALFYQ010000062.1 GCA_937952085.1 uncultured Paracoccaceae bacterium
GCTGCACAACCTGTATCGGCAATTCGGGCCCGCTCCAGCCGGAGATCTCCAAGGCGATCAACGACAACGACCTGATCGCCGCCGCCGTCCTCTCCGGCAACCGAAACTTCGAGGGCCGGATCAGCCCCGACGTGCGCGCCAACTACCTCGCCTCGCCGCCGCTGGTCGTCGCCTATGCGCTGGCCGGCGACATGAACATCGACCTGACGACGGAGCCGCTCGGCACGTCTAAGGACGGCAAGCCGGTCTACCTCAAGGACATCTGGCCCTCCGACAAGGAGATCGCCGATCTCGTCGAGGAGGTCGTCACCCGCAAGGCGTTCCTCACCAAGTACGCCGACGTCTTCAAGGGCGACGCGAAGTGGCAGGGCGTGAAGGTCTCGGGCGGCGAGACCTATGACTGGCCGCCGACCTCGACCTACATCCAGAACCCGCCCTACTTCCGGGGCATGTCGAAGCAGCCCGGCGTCATCTCCAACGTCGAGGGGGCGCGCATCCTCGCCGTGCTCGGCGACATGATCACCACCGACCACATCTCCCCGGCCGGCTCCTTCAAGCCGGACACGCCGGCGGGCAAGTACCTGGTCGAGCGGCAGGTCTCCCCGCGGGATTTCAACTCCTACGGCTCCCGCCGCGGCAACCACGAGATCATGATGCGCGGCACCTTCGCCAACATCCGCATCAAGAACGAGATGCTGAGCGGCGTCGAAGGCGGCTTCACGCTGAGCCCCGAGGGCGAGCAGACCTCGATCTTCGACGCCTCGATGGCCTGGCAGGACAAGGGCGTGCCGCTGGTCATCTTCGGCGGCGTCGAATACGGCGCCGGCTCCTCGCGCGACTGGGCGGCGAAGGGCACCGCGCTCCTCGGCGTGAAGGCGGTCATCGCCGAGAGCTTCGAGCGCATCCACCGCTCGAACCTCGTCGGCATGGGCGTGATCCCGTTCGAGTTCACCGAGGGCCAGAACCGCAAGACCCTCGGCATCAAGGGGGACGAGACGGTGTCCATCGCCGGTCTCGCCGGCGGGGTGAAGCCGCTCTCGCTGGTGCCCTGCACGATCACCTTGCCCACGGGCGAGACCCGGACGATCCAGCTCAAGTGCCGGATCGATACCGAGGTCGAGATCGAATACATCGAGAACGGCGGCGTGCTGCACTACGTGCTGCGGAACCTCGCGGCCTCCTGAGGCCGGGGGCCGGACCATCGGAAGGGCGGCGGCGCGAGGGCGTCGCCGCCCTTCGCCGTTCCGGGCCGCGGCGTCAGCCCTTCGCGAGCTTCAGCCCGCCGACGAGCGCGCCGCCCACGGCGAGGCCGATCACCCCGTCGATCAGCGCGGTCGCGATCCAGGCCGCCGCGCCGCCGGCGACCGCGCCCGCCGCCTCGGCGACATGGTGAATCGTCTCGTAGGGCCAGTGCCAGCCAAGCTCATGCGCGCCATGGGTGAGGATGTTGCCGCCGACCCAGAGCATCGCCGCCGTGCCGATCGTGGCGATGAGCGTCAGCACCTTCGGCATCGCCTTCACCAGCGCGCGGCCGAGCGCCCGCGTCGCGCCGAGCGCGCCCCGCGCCAGCCGGAGGCCCACATCGTCCATCTTCACGAGAAGCGCCACCGCGCCATAGACGCAGACCGTGATCGCCAATGAGATCGCCGCGAGCGAGGCCGCGGTGACGAGCAGCGTCGCCTCCCCGATCGCCGCCAGCGAGATCGCGACGATCTCCGCCGAGAGGATGAAGTCCGTCTTGATCGCCCCCTTCACGCGGGCGGTCTCGAGATGCGCGGCGTCGAGCGTCTCCGCCGCCTGCGCCTCGCTCTCGGGGTGCGGATGCAGCGCGTGCCAGACCTTCTCCGCCCCCTCGAACGAGAGATAAAGCCCGCCGCACATCAGGAGCGGGGTCAACGCCCAGGGCGCGAAGGCGTCGAGCGCAAGCGCGGCGGGGACGAGCACCACCAGCTTGTTGAAGAGCGAGCCCGCCGCGATCTTGCCGACGATCGGCAATTCCCGCGCCGCCGGCAGGCCGGTGACGTATTTCGGCGTCACCGCGGCGTCGTCGATCACCACGCCGGCGGCTTTCGCCCCGGCCTTGGCGGTCATGGCGCCGATGTCGTCGGCCTGGGTCGCCGCGAGGCGGGCGATGGCGGCGACGTCGTCGAGAAGGGCGAGTAGGCCGGACATGCGCGCTCCCGTGCTGCGGCGCGACAGGAGGTAGTCCATCGTCGCCCCGCCGCCAAGGCGCGCGTGCGGGCCGGCGCGCGGCGGATTCCGATTGTCCCTTTCGGATCTGTGGCTTGGCTTCGATTTCACCCTGAAACGCCCGGCCCGTGAGGCCGGATGCGCGCCGCCGCAGATGCGGAGCGGCTCGATCCCGAACCCCGCCGGCGGGCCCGAACGCGGAATCGGCCTCGCGGCGCCGACCCGCCAGGCCGGCCGGATCGCCGCGCCGAGATCGCCGCGCGGCCGGATCCGGGCGGGCCCCCGCAGCGCCCGGCGGCTGACGACCGGCGCCGTCAGCGCCGCATCGAAGCGCTCGCGGCCGAAGGCGCCGCCGGCATGGAGTCAGAGCCGTGCTGGAGCCGCACGCAGAGCCCGCCGGTCGAGCGCGAGCAGGCGGCGAAACTCCGCCGGCCGGCCCCGCCTCAGCGCGATCTCGCCGACGCGGGGCGCGCCCGTCAGGCGCGACCGAGCGCCGCCAGCGCGGCCTCGACGCGCGGCGTGTCCTCGGGGTTGTTGAGCTCCCAGAAGACCCGTCCCCGCGCCTCGACCTCGACGCAGAGGATCTCCGCGCCGTTCTCGAGGAAGCGAAGCTGTTCGAGCCCCTCGCGCTTCTCCAGCGCGCCCTCGGCCCAGCCGAGATAGGCGCGGAGCGCGGCGGGCCGATAGGCGTAGGCCCCGACATGATGCCAGACCTCGGGAGCCGCGCCCGTCCAGCCCGCGGGCGTGAAGGGCAGCACTTCCTTCGAGAAGTAGATCGCCCGGCGGTCGGGGCGCATCACCATCGTCGTGCCGCCGACCCGGCCCGCCGCCCGTTCCGACTGGAAGAGCCGGAGCGCCTCCGCGTCGCAGCGGAGCGCCGGCGTCGCCATGCCGACGCTCTCGGGCGCGGCGCGGAGTTCCTCGACCAGCGCCTCGAGAAACCAGGGCGGGGTCAGCGGCGCGTCGCCCTGGAGGTTGACGACGATGTCCCCCTCCGCCGCGCCCGCCGCCGCCTCGGCCACCCGCTCGGTGCCGTTCCGCGCCGTCGCCGAGGTCATCGCCACCTCGGCGCCGAAGCCGCGGGCGTGCTCGGCGATCCGCTCGTCATCGGTGGCGACGGCGACAAGATCGACGCCCCTCACCTCCATCGCCGCCTCCCAGGTGCGCTGAACGAGGCTCTTTTCCGCGCCGCCCGCGCCCTTCAGCGGGGCGAGCGGCTTGCCGGGGAAGCGCGACGAGGCGTAGCGCGCGGGGATGTAGAGCCGGACCGCCATTCAGCGAAGCTCCACGCCCGGCGCATAGGCGATGAAATGCGGGTTGTCGCAGCCCTTCTTGCCGTAGCGGAGCGGCGTCGCCCGGTCGTCGGCCCGAACGGTGAGGCCGCCCGCGGCGCGGAGCACGGCGTCGCCCGCGGCGGTGTCCCACTCCATCGTGCGGCCGAGGCGGGGGTAGAGATCCGCCTCGCCCGCCGCAAGAAGGCAGAACTTGAGCGAAGAGCCGGCGGGCCGGAACTCCGCCACGTCGTAGCGGGCGATCCAGTCGTCCGTCGCCGCGTCCCGGTGCGAGGCAGAGGCGACGACGGCGAGCGCCGCATTGTCCGGCCTCCGCACCCGGATCGGCCGGCGGCCCTCGGGCGCGGCGCCGAAGGGCCCCCGCTCCTCCGTCGCGCCGCCTGCGTCGAGCGTCTGGAAGAGCCGCCCCTTGGCCGGCGCATAGACCACGCCGGCGACCGGCGCGCCGTTCTCGACAAGCGCGATGTTGACGGTGAAATCCCCGCCCCGCTTCACGAATTCCCTGGTGCCATCGAGCGGATCGACTAGGATGAAGAGGGGCGCGGCGACGCCCTCGGCATGGCTCGCGGCCTGCTCCTCGGTGACGACGGGAATGTCGGGGAAGGCGGCGGCGAGCCCGGCGGCGATCACCCGGTCGGCGGCGAGGTCGGCGGCGGTAACGGGGCTGCCGTCGGTCTTCGCCTCGGCGGCCACGGCGCCGGCCTCGTAGATCTTCATGATCTCCGCGCCCGCCGCGAGGGCGAGCCGGCGGAACACGGTTTCACAGGAAATACGGGTCATGGTTCCTCCCGGCGCCCCGGCCGGATACAGATGAGCCGGCGGCCGCGCAAGGCCCGCTCCCGGAGCGGCGCATGGCCGAAGCCCCTCGGCCGAAACCGCCGCCGCCCGGGCGAGGCGGCGCGCGGGCCTACCGGGATCGGCGCCGCCATCCTGCTCGGCTGGTTCCCCTGGGCGGCGATGCTGAAGCGGGTCTTCTTCA
>CALFYQ010000063.1 GCA_937952085.1 uncultured Paracoccaceae bacterium
GCGGCAGGCCGTCGCGCCGAAGACGGCCGACGCGCCCGCCGCCTTGTGGCACCGCGCCGCCAGGGTGGCGAGATCCAGAGGTTCGTCGGCCAGCGTCAGGCTCAGCGCATCGGTCTCTTCAAGGTGGCGCGCAAGCAGCGTCTCATAGGCCGGACCCACGCTTTCCTTCAGTTGCGCCAGCGTCACACGGTCCAGAAGGCTAGACGGCGTCGGCCCGGAGGCGTCGTCGCCCCCATACCGGCCGGCGAGGACCGACCGAAGCGCGCTCTGGCTGAAGGGCTTGCCGAGATAGGCGGCGAACCCGTCGGCGGCCAAGTTCGCCACCTCGCGCGGCAACACGTTCGCCGAAAGCGCGATGATCGGCGCGCCGCTTGACGGGCCGCCGCCGGCCCGGATCGCGCGCGCCGCCTCGCGGCCGTCCATCACCGGCATGTTTAAGTCCATCAGGATCACGTCGAACCGCCGCCGGCCGGCCGCCGCGACGCCCTGCGCGCCGTCGACCGCCTCGGCCACGCGATGCCCGTCCTTGCGAAGCATCTCCCGCGCCACCTGCCGGTTGATCTCGTTGTCCTCGACGACCAGCACATCGAGCGCCCGGCGCGCCATCTTGTCCGCCGCCGGCGCCCTTGCGGCGGCGGGCGGATCGGTCGGCGTCAGCGGCAGCGTCACGCAGAATACGCTTCCCTCCCCTTCGACGCTCTCGGCCTCGATGTCTCCGCCCATCCGTCGCGCGAGCCGGCGCGCGATGCCGAGGCCGAGGCCCGCGCCGCCGCGCGACCGGGGGAATGCGCCGTCGCGAGTAGTGAAATCGTCGAAGATGCGCGGCAACAGGTCCTCCGCGACGCCGACGCCGCTGTCGATCACCCGCATCTCGACGGTGACCGGCTCGCCCGGCGGCGCCGCCACGATTTCCGCCTCGATCGTGACGCCGCCTTGCTCGGTGAACTTGATGGCGTTGCCGACCAGGTTGAGGAGGATCTGCTGGATCCGCCCGGCATCGGCGAGCGCCCAGCGAAGTTCCGCGCCGACCCAGCCCCAGCGGAGCGAAAGGCCCGCCGCCGCCGCGGCGCCGCTCTGCCCGGCGACGACGTCCTGCAGCACTTCGGTGAGATTCGTCGGCGCGCGCCGGATCTCCAGCGTGTTCGCCTCATCCAGCGTGATGTCGAGAACGGCGTTCACGTGGCGCATCAGCACGCGGCCCGATATCTCCATGTTTCGAACGTAGGAGGTCTGCGCCTCGTCGAGCGGCGTGTCGCTGAGGAGCGACAGGTTGCCGAGGAGGCCGTTCATCGGCGTCCGGATCTCGTGGCTCATCACCGCCAGAAAATCCGCCTTCGCCTTTTCGCCAGCGAGGGCGCTGTCGCGCGCGGCGGTCAATTCCCGCTCCGCCGCCACGCGATGGGAGATGTCGCGAAGAAAGGCGACGAAGATCCGCTCGCCCTTCATCTTCGCATCCTGGATCGCGAGCTCCACCGGAAAGAGCGAGCCGTCCGACCGCATCGCCTCTAGCCGGACGCGCCCCTTTCCGACGACGTGATGCGCGCCGCCCGCCAGCATGCGCTTCATGCCGGCCGCATGCGCGTCGCGGTAGTGCGGCGGAATGATCAGGTCGCCGACCTGCTCGCCCAGCGCCTCCTTCCGCGAGAGCGCGAACATGGTCTCCGCCGCAGCGTTCAGGTCGATCACGCGGCCGTTCTGGTCGCTGACGATGATCCCATCAAGCGAGGCGGACAGGATCGTCTCCATCCGCAGGTTCACGGCGGCGAGATCGCGGCTGCGGCGAATGTTCAGCAGGCTCAGCCGATTGAAATAGAAAGCGAGAAGGGCGGTGGACGCCACGAGGAGCGCGGTGACGATCGCGAGCCGGAAGAAGGTGACGGCGAGGCGCCAGCGCTGCTCGTCCGCCCGGCTGGCGAAATAGCCGAGGCCGGCGGTCGCCACGGCGCGCATCGTCGGATGAAGCGCCTCAGCGCGGGCCGCCATCCCGGGCAGCGCCGCCGAGAGCGCGGCGTCGTCGCCGTCTATGAAGGGGAGCATCTCGTCGAGCGCGGCGCGGATTTCGGCGAGGCCGCTCTCGATCTCCGGGACGGACTGGAGCTGCGCGTAGACCCGGCCCGACGCGAGCGTGACCATGCGGGAATAGAAGATGTCGAACTCGCGGCGCACATTCTCGAGATCGGCATTGCCGGCGCGGGCCGCGTCTTCCGCCGCCGAAACGAATTTGAGATGCTCCACCTCGGCCTGGCTCAGCGTCCACTGCACGTTGTCCGAGCGGGCGCTGTTCAGGATGCGAAGCTCGCGTAGGACGTCGAACGCGAGAAAGCCGATGGCGGTGAGGCAGAGCGCGGACGCGCCGATCAGAACGGCGACGCCGAGGCTCCGCGCCCGGATCGCCTTGACGCGCATCCGCGCCCTCCGCGCCGGCTAGTCGAGCACCGCGATGCGGTCGAGTTGCCATATGGATCGAGAATAGACGACCTCGGACCGGTATTCGGCCTTCGCGTCGTAGGGATAGATCACCCAGAGCGGCCCCTTGTCCCGACGCGACATCTCCTTTCCGTCCATTTCGTATGCCACGATCGGGCCGTCCGGCGCCGCGTCGGAGACCGGGATCTCGACCGAATAGTCGTTGATCGCCGTCGCGCTCAGGCGCGCGCCGGAGGCGCCGAGCGCGGCGAGCAACGTGTCGAGCGAAACGCCGGTGAAGACGTGCTCGCCGGCGGTCCAGATCGTCGTCGTCCGGACGTCGCGCTCGCCGAGCGCCCGCAGCATGTCGAGGTCGAAGACGGCGGCGCCGTTCCTGTTGGTCTGGCCGATGGCGCCGGTCACGGTCAGCACCGGCGCGCCGGTCGGCTCGGGCAGGTCGCCGGCCAGAGCCGGCGCCGCGAATGCGAGCGTGGCCGCAATGAAGCTCCGGAACGAAACCATCGGGGATCCTCCCTCTTCGCCAGGCGAACCATGCCACCGGGCGGGCGCGGTTTCACCCGCGCAACCGGATCGTCGTCCTATACGGATGGATAGGGCCGCCGCTCAATAGGCGCCGCGGCCCGAGACCACCGCGCGGAAGGTCATCGCGAGGATGACCAGGTCGAGCAGGATCGTGCGCGAGGCGACATAGGCGAGGTCCATGTCGATCATCTTCTCGAAGGCGATGTCGGCGCGGCCGGAAACCTGCCAAATGCCCGAGACGCCCGGCTTCACCGCGAGCCGCCCGAGCGCGCGGGCGTCGTAGCCGGCGACCTCGGACGGGAGCGCCGGCCGCGGACCGACGATCGACATCTCGCCCTTCAGCACGTTGACAAGCTGCGGCGCCTCGTCGATCGAGAAGCGGCGGATGAACCGGCCCACCCGGGTGACCCTCGGGTCGGTTCTCGACTTGAAGCAGAGGCCGGCCCGGTCCGAGCTCGAGAGGAGCGCCGCGCGGCGGGCCTCGGCGTCGACATACATCGAGCGGAACTTGAGCATCCCGAAGGGACGGCCGTTCTTGCCGACGCGCGTCTGGCGAAAGAGCGCCGGGCCGCGGCTGTCGAGCCGAACCGCGACCGCCGTCGCGAGCAGCGCCGGCGAGAGCGCGATCAGCGCGGCGCCGGCCACGCCGATATCGAGGGCGCGGCGGGCCGCCGCCGTCCCGTCCTGTTGCCGGAGGGTGTGCCGGGCGGCGCGGGCCATGAAGGCGAAGTTGCCGATCAGATAGCGCCGCGCGAGGCGCCGCGGCTCCTGCGCGAGGCGCCAGGCCCATTCGAGCCGCGCCTTCCGGATCGGCGCGGGCGCGCGGTGAACGACGCCGGCGAGAAAGTCGAAGAGCGCGCCGACGCCGAGCGTGAGCCGCGCGCCGATGCGCGAGAAGTTCCGGTCGATCCAGAGTTCCTGCATCGGCACGCCCATCGCCACCAGGAGGATGTCGGCGCCCGAGGCGTTGATGGCGTCAAGGGTGGCCTCCTCGTCGCCGGCCTCGGCGTAGCCGTCCCGCGCGCCGGCGATCCGCAGCCCGTCGATCCGGCGGGACAGAGTCTCCGCCGCCGCCGCCGCGACGCCGGGCCGCCCGCCGAGCAGGAAGACCGACAGGCCCTGCGCCGCGGCGCGGGCGAGGAGGCACGGCGTCAGATCGGTGCCGTTGAGGTTCGCCGCGAAGCGCCCCCCGGTCATCCGGGCCGCAAGCTCGACGCCGATCCCGTCGGGCAGCAGGAACTCCGCCCGCCGAAGCGCATCGGCGTAAGCCCGGTCCCCCGCCCGAAGGTTGAAGCAGTGGGCGTTCATGAAATAGGCGCGCCGCCGTCCCGGCGCGAGCAGCGCGTCGATCGCACGGTCGAGGCGCGCATCGAGCAGATCAAGCCCAAGCACCGGCGTCTCTCGCGGCCGTTCGAGCCCAGCGAACGGCGCGGGGACGTGAGTATCGAGATCGAAGTGCTTCACAGCGCAGGCTCCCCACGAAGGTTTTTCTGCGGCGGAGCCTGAAAGCAGCGCGGTCAGTTCTCAACAAATCGTCAGGATAATTTTCAAGGAATATTATCTTGTTGGCGAGCGTCCGGGATCATCACAAGTATTCTGTCGAGATGGTCGGCTATCCGGGCGGATAGCCGGCGGCTCTGTTTGTTCGCGCGAAACTTGAATTTGCAGGACGCTCCGGCGATATCTGCCCGGACATTGGAGCGACGCAT
Organism: uncultured Paracoccaceae bacterium; assembly: GCA_937952085.1. Lineage (GTDB taxonomy): Bacteria > Pseudomonadota > Alphaproteobacteria > Rhodobacterales > Rhodobacteraceae > Pikeienuella. The sequence goes on from CALFYQ010000063.1 coordinate 4,659, forward strand.
GCGCATCCTCATCGCTGACGATCACGACCTCCTGCGCGATACGCTGGTGCTCTTCCTGAAGGGCACCGGCGACATCGACACGGAGACGGCGGCCACGTTGGAGGAAGCGTGCGAACGCATCGAAGGGGCCGAATTCGACCTCGTGCTGCTCGATCTGAACATGCCGGGCATGAACGGCCTGGACGGGCTCCGCCGGGTACTGTCGATGAGGAACGCGCCGCGCGTGGCGCTCATCTCCGGTGAGGCGACGAAGCAGATCGCCGAAGAGGCGCTCCGGTGCGGCGCCGCCGGCTTCGTGCCGAAGACGCTGCCCGCGAAGTCTCTCGTCAACGCTGTCCGGTTCATGACGATGGGCGAAACCTACGCGCCGATCGACTTCATGACCGCGCCATCGCAAGCGCAGAAACACCCGCTCGCGGAAAAGCTGACCGAGCGAGAGCTTCAGGTGTTGAAGGGCCTGACGGAGGGAAAGCCGAACAAGGCCATCGCCCGGGACCTCGACCTTTCGGAGCCCACGGTGAAGCTCCACATCAAGACGCTCTACCGCAAGCTCGAAGCGGCCAACCGGACCCAGGCCGCCCTGATCGCGCGCGAGGCCGGGCTCTTCTGACCGATCCGAACGGATAGGCGCCGCCTCCCGTTGCGCCAGCGGCCGATACGGCCGCGCGCGGGCGCGATCGGGCGAGGCGCCCTATGCAGCCGGGCGGAGGAGATCGCCCTATGCTGTCGACCGCTAATGCCTTCCTGTTCCTGCCGATGGCGCTCCGCCGCCGGCCGCTGCGCAGCCTCTCGGTCGGCCGCGTCCTCTCGGGCGGGCGCCTCTCGGACGCCGGGCGCCTGCCGCGATACGCCGTGATGTTCATGTTCGGCGCGGCGGCGATCTGGGGCCCGATCGGCGCCTATCTGACCGTGGCGCCGCTCAGCTACACAAGCTCCACCTCCCTCATCCTGCCGGGGTCGGGCGCCGCCGCCTCGGTGAACCTCAACAACATCGGCCAGGCCTCGTCCTCCGCGAACTCCGCCTTTTCCAGCAACTCGATCAGCCCGACGGAGACCTACAAGCGCCTGATCGGCGCGGACCGCATCCTCGACGCCGCCGCATCCTCGCTCGGCGTCGCGCGCAGCGATCTCGGCAAGCCGCGGATCGAACTGGTGGACCAGACCGGCCTCATCCATTTCCAGATGACGGGCGGCGCGCCCGAAGCGGCGCAGAAGAAGGGCGAGGCGCTTCTCGCCGCGTTCTTCGCCGAACTCGACGCGCTCCGCAGCGACGAGCTGGCGACGCGCCAGGACAGCGGCCTCGACGCGATCGCCGAATATCGCGAATCCGTCCGCGCCACACGGGAGGACATCGCCGCGCTGCAGGCCAGAACCGGCCTCGCCTCCGCCGAGCAATATGACGACCAGGTCGCCGCGCTCGACACGCTGCGGCGCGAGGCGGAGACGCTCGCCGCGGGGCTTGCGCAGAAGGGCGCCGCGGTGCGGGCGCTCGAGGCGGCGCTCGGCGTCGGGGCCGCCCGAGCGGCGACGGCCCTGAAGCTCTATGCCGACGCCGACTTTCTGTCGCTGATGGCGGAGCAGGCCGGCCATGCGGCGACGCTCGCCGACATGCGCTCGCGCTACGGCGCGCGCCACCCGAAGGTGGAGAAGGCGCGTTCGGCGCATCGCGCGTCGCTCACAGCGGCGGAGGCGCGCGCGACGGAGGTGACCGGCCTCGCCCACGCGGCGCTCGATCTGGCGCCGGAAGGCCAGCGCGCGGACCTTCTCGCCGATCTCGTGCGCATGGAGAGCGAGCGCGCCGGACTCGAGCGGGAATACGCCGCCACGGCCGCGCGGCTTCGCGCCGAGACGGACCGGCTCGCCCGGCTCGCGCCCGACGCCGCGCGGCTCGAGGACATGCGGCGCGACTTCGCGGTCGCGGAGGCCGTTTTCGCCTCCGCCATCGCGCGCAACCAGTCGTCGAAAGTGGATGTCTACGCATCCTACCCGCTGGTGCAGGTGCTGGAGAACCCGTCGCTGCCGGACCGGCCCTCCTCGCCCCGCCGAATGCTGGCGATTGCGGCGGGCGGGGCCGCCACGACGATGCTCCTGATCGGCCTCGGCCTCGGCTGGATCCGGCGGGCGGTGATCCTCCGCCTCATCGGCGCGCGGGGCCAATGAGGCCCGCGAACGCCGCCGAAGCCGCGGCCTGGTGGGCGATGACGCTCACCTGGCCGTTCTATTTCATCGGCGCGCTCTACATCGTCGGGCCGGTGCTCGGCTGGCTGCTCGGCGGGCTCGCGGCGCTCTCGCTTTATCTCGGCCCGGCGATGCGGCGCGACCTTCGGGCGACCGGAACGCCGCCGCCGGTGGTCTTCGCCTGGATCGCCGGCATGCTGACGATGCTCGTCGCGCTCTGGGTCGGCCATCTGAACTGGAGCCTCGGCACGGGGCTCACGATCAAGTCCACCATCGGCTGGGCGAAGGGCTGGGCGCTCCTCGCGCTCTTTCCGCTCGCCGGCGCGGTCTTGCCGATCCGGCGGGAGATTCTCGTCCGCAGTCAGTGCATCGTCGGCCTCTGGACCCTGCTTCTCGCGCCGATCATGCTGGCGGCGCCCTATGCCGGCCTGCCCGAGCTGGTCTTCACCTCGCCGCTCAAGGCGGTCGGCGGGCCGGGGCCCGAATATTTCAGCGTCTTCCTATACACCTGGGATCCGGGCAGCGGTGCGGCGCGTTGGCAGTTTTATGCGCCCTGGTCGCCCTTCGCGGCGCTCCTCGGCGTCGTCATGATCCTCTTCGCGCTGGAGGAGACCCGCCGCACATGGATGTGGATCGGGCTCGCCGCCGGCGCCCTGATGATCCTCGCCAGCAAGTCGCGGATGGGCCTTGTCGGGCTCGTCGCCTGCACCATGGTTCCGCGCCTCGCGCCCTTCGCGCTCCGCGGATGGGCCTGGTTCGCGCTCGCGGCGGGGACCGCCTCCCTCGCCGTGCTCGCCGCCCCGCTCCTGCGCGTCGCCAACGACGCGATCGCCGGCTTCAAGGGCGCGCGGGCGGACAGCACCCGCGTCCGCGAGACGCTGCAGCGCATCGCCCATGAGCGCTGGCGCGAGGAGGCGCCGTGGTTCGGGCACGGCGCGGTGCAGCCTGGCCCCCATCTCGTCGAATACATGCCGATCGGCAGCCACCACACGTGGTATGGCCTTCTCTTCGTGAAAGGCGTCGTCGGCGTCGCGGCGCTGGCGGTCCCGCTGATCTGGCAGACCGCCATCGCCTTGGCCGACGCCGCCGCGGGGCCGCGCGGACGACTGCCGCTCGGCCTTTGCATGACGATGGCGCTCCTGTCGTTCGGCGAGAACATCGAGATCGAGGCCTACATGCTCTGGCCGGCGCTGATCCTGCTCGGCGTCCACGCGCGCGAGCGACGCGCGCCGTCGAGATCAGGCAGCGGATAGCGGACGCGACGCGCCGACGCGGCGAGCGCCGCCACCGTGACCGAGCGGGCGGAGCGCCGGTTCGGCGACGAGGCGGACGATCCCCGCACAGGCGCCGTCGCTCGCCGGGCGCGGCGCCGTCAGGCCAAAGGCATCGCCGGCGCCGGTCGAGCCGCTCATCGCCCCTGCGCCGCGCGACAAGGGGTTCCCCGAGCTGTTCTCCGACCGTCGTTTCGGCCAAGCCGAAACGGCGCCGGGGAGCCCCGGCG
>CALFYQ010000064.1 GCA_937952085.1 uncultured Paracoccaceae bacterium
CACGAGCTGCGCACCCCGCTCATCGGCGTCGTCTCGATGGCCGAACTCCTGCTCGAGAGCGAGGCGTCCGAAAGCCAGCGAAGCGGCCTCGAACTGATCGCCGCCTCGGGTTCGGCGCTCCTCGCCATCATCAACGACATCCTCGACTATTCCAAGCTCGAGGCGGGTCGCCTCAACCTCCGCTCCGAAGCCTTCGACCCGGTCGAGACCATCGAGGACGTCTGCGCGCTGCTGACGGCGGCGGCGACGGAAAAGCGCGTCGATCTCGTTTTCCGCTTCGATCCGGAAGGCCCGCGCCGGGTCTTCGGGGACCCGGGCCGCGTCCGCCAGATCGCAACGAACCTCATCGGCAACGCCGTGAAGTTCACCGCCTCCGGCTCGGTCACCGCTTGGCTCTCGGTCGGCGTCGTCGGCGGCGAGCCGCATTTCTCGCTCGAAGTGGCCGATACCGGCCCGGGCGTCGCGCCCGACGATCTCGAACGCATCTTCGCGCCCTATGAGCAGGCGGACGGGCCCCAGGTCAGCGGCCGGCACGAGGGCACCGGCCTCGGCCTCGCGATCTGCCGCCAACTCGCCGATCTGATGGGCGGCGGCCTCACCGCCGAATCGAAGCTCGGCGTCGGCTCGGTCTTCCGCTTCACCGCGCCGCTGCCGATCGCCGGCTCCCCGGCGCCGCGCCTCGACGGCCTTCCCGTCGCGCTCGCCGGGGCGGAGCCCTGGCGGAGCGCGCTCGGCGATCAGCTCCTTGGCCTCGGCTGCGACCTCGACTCGGGCGCGACGCCCGCAATCCGCCTCCTCGCCCTCGATCGCGAAGGCTGGGACGGCGGCGAATTCCCGGCTTCGACGGAAGACGAGACGCCGACGATCCTCGTCACCTCGGCGGACGCGATGCCAGATCATTCGCCCTATGGAGACATCATCGACAGGCTCGGCGACGGTCCGGTTCGCATCCTGCGCCGGCCGGTGCGCCTGTCGCATCTCGCCCGCACGATCGAGGCGTTGACCGGCGCCGCCACCGCGCACCGAGCGGCCGTCGCCATGGCCCCGCCGAAAAGCAGCGCGGCGCCGATCGTAACCCTCGTCGAGGACAACGACACGACCGCGATGATCATCGAGGCGTTCCTGCGCGCGGAGCCGATCCGGTTCCGGCGCTTCGCCCTCGCCGGGCCGATGCTCGAGGCAGAGGCGGCGGCGCCCTCCGCGCTGATCCTGCTCGACATGCACCTCCCCGATCTCGACGGCCCGGAGGCGGCGCGCCGGCTCCGCGCGGCGGAAGCGGCGGCCGGCCGCACGCCTTCGGTCGTCTTCGGCTTCACCGCGAGCACAGAGCCCGAAGCCAGCGAAGCCTGCCTGGCCGCGGGGATGGACGACGTGCTGATCAAACCGATCCCGAAGGACGCTCTGCTCGCCGCGCTTCGCGCGCGGCTCGAACCGCAGCCGCTCCGCGACGCCTCCTGACGCCGCGACCGGCGGCCGCCCCCGCGCGGCCTCCGGCTCCACGGCGCCGAGCGCAACGCCACGCTTGCCCGCCGGCCGAGGCTTCGCCAAGCTTCGGATTGTGCCTCGCGCTATGAAACCGCCCCGCCGCGCATGAGCGGCGCGCCGCTCTGGCTCCGTCGCGGGCTAGGCGCCGCAAGCCGCGCCGCCCCCTCTAAGACCGCCCGCCTCGCCTTCGAAGCCTTCCGCCGCCCGTCCGTCGCGCGCCGCCTCGACCGCGGGCAGCGGCTGAAACTCTCCGAGGCCGAGGCGCTCCTGACCGACGCGGAACACATCCACGTCGAGACGCCCGAAGGCCGCATCCACGCGCTGCGCTTCGCGCCGCCGCCGGGCGCCCCCGAAGCGCTTCTCCTCCATGCCTGGACCGCCGACGCGCGAGCGATGGCGGCCTTCGTCGCGCCGCTCCGCGCCGCCGGTTTCGGCGTCACGATTCCCGACCTCCCCGCACATGGCGGCTCCTTCGGGTCTGGAACGGACGCGCCCGCCTCGGCGCGCGCCGTCCGCGCCCTGCTCGACCAACTGGCGATCCGCCCGGAATTCTGGCTCACGCATTCCTTCGGCGGCGGCGTCGCCGGCATGCTGGCGGCCGCGGGCCTCGCGCCGCGCCGCTTCGCCTGCATCGCCTCGCCCTCGCGGCTTCGCTACATCACCGACGCCTTCATCGACGCCTTCGCGCTCGCGCCCCGCGCCGCGGCGGCTTTCGAAGGCGAGGTGGAGCGCGCAGCCGGCTGCGAGATCGACGCCGTAGATGGCCTCAGGATCTGGCCCGGCCAACCCACCGAGATCCTGCTCCTGCATGCGCCGGGCGACGAGGAGATCGAATTTTCCGAGGCCGAGCGGCTCGCCACCATGCCGAACGCGCGCCTCCACCCGCTCCCCGGCCTCGGCCACCGGGACGTGCTTTGGCGGCCCGAATGCATCGAGCCCGCCATCGGCTTCCTCACCGGCGCCCGGCTCAGCGCGTAAGGCGCGCCGCGTAGAATCCGTCAGCGCCCTCATCGGGCAGGCGGCGCATTTCGGTCTCTAGAATCAGCCCATGAGCCGATGCGATCGCCCGCGCGGCGCCGGCCGTCTCCTCGTCTAGGATCGAACAGGTCGCGAAGACGAGCCGCCCGCCCGGCGCGAGATAGGCGAGCGCATCGGCGGTCGCCTCTTGTTGCGCAGCGACAAGCCCGGCGAGACGCGCCTCGTCCAGCCGCCACTTCGCCTCCGGGTCCCGCCGCCATGTGCCGGAGCCGGAACAGGGCGCATCCACGAATACGAGGTCGCAGCGGTCGCGGAGCCCGGTGAGCGCCGCCCGGTCGGCGATCTCGATCCGCGCGCCGGCCCGCGCCGCGCGCGCCGGGATGTCCCGCATCCGCACCGGCGCCGCGTCGTGGGCGACGATCCGCCCGCGCCCGCCCATCATCGAGGCGAAGGCCAAAGCTTTGCCGCCGCCGCCGGCGCAGAAATCCAGTACGGTCTCGCCCGGCGCCGCCGCGCCGAAGCTGGCGCCCGCCTGGCTCGCTTCGTCCTGCAGCTCGATCAGCCCCGCGTCCCAGGCGGCGGTGCGGGCGACCGGCGCGCCCGGCGCGGCGCGGAGCGCGCCCGGCTCCGCCAGTTCCTCCGTCTCGATCCCTTCCTTCGCCAGCGCCGCCCGCGCCGCCGCACGGCCCCCTTTCGGTAGGTTGACCCGGAGATCGACCGGCGCCCGCGCCCGCATCGCCAGCATCGACGCCTCGTAGCGTGCGCCGAGCGAGGCTTTCAGCCGCGCTTCGAGCCAATCCGGATGGTCCAGCCGCACCGGGTCGGGGGCCGGCCCGAGCGGCGCGGCCCGCTCCGCTTCGGTCAGCGGCTCCGGCCCCCAGCGCCCGCCGCAGAAAAGCGCGTCGAGGTCCCAGCCCGCCTCCAGCGCCATGCCGTGCAGCACCGCCCGCCCGCCTTCGGCCCCGCTCAGATGCGCCAGAGAGCGGAGCCGGCGAAGACCGTCATAGACGAGATCGGCGATCGCCCGCCGGTCTCCGCCGCCGGCATAGCGGTTGGCCCGGCCCCAGGCGCGCAGCATCGGCTCGGCCCGCGCGCCGCCTTCCGCCCAGCGGTCGAGCAGCCCGATCGCGGCGGCGACCCGCGCCGAGGGCGTCATGCCGCCGCCCCGCGCCGCGCGCCGCGAGAATCGGTTCCGGAACCCGTCCACATGGCGGCAGAGATGCTAGCTGGCGGCGCCTTCGTCCACCCGCCTCACATCGCCGTCACCCAGAGGATCGTCGCGTCCTCCGGGCCGGTCGAGATCACGCAATGGCCCATCGAGGCGTCGTAATAGGCACTGTCCCCGGCGCCGAGATCGACCGGCTCGTAGAACTCGGTGAAGAGCCGCACCGCGCCCGAGAGGACCAAGAGGAACTCCTCCCCCTGGTGGCGCACCCAGTCGTCGAATTCCTCGAATTCGCGGGCATGAATCACCGCCTTGTAGGGCAGCATGCGTTTCCGGGTCATCTCCTGCGCGAGCAGCTCGTGCGCATAGGTGGTGGTGGGGTGCGCCCGGCCCTGCCCCGCCCGCGTCACCGCCCGGCGGCCGGAGATCCGGTCCGGCGCCGCCGGCTGGAAGAGCTGCGGCACGTCGATGTCGAGCCCGCGCGCCAGCTTCTGGACGAGATCGAAGGTCGGCGACATCTGCCCGTTCTCGATCTTCGAGAGCGTCGAGCGGGCGAGGCCGGCCCGCCGCGCCGCTTCCTCCAGCGTCCAGTTCCGCGCGCGTCGGAGCGCCCGCGCCCGGCCGCCGAGGTCGAGCGGCGCGACGCGCGGCCCCTCCCCCTCGTTCGCCGCGATGCGAAGGAGCGCCTTCGCCTCCCTGCTGCTCTCGCCGTCATCCATCGCCGCGCCTCCGGGCCGCCATCATAGCGCGGCGCGCGGCCGCCGGAAATCCGCCGCCGGCGCCCTGCGGGGCTTGACCCGGCGGCCCCGGCGCCCGAGCGATGCGCCATGACTCTCGCCCGTTCGGAACTCGATCTCGGCCCGCCGCCGCCCTGCCCGGCGCGGTTCAACCTCGCCCGCCACGCCCTCTCCGCCGGCCCGGATGAGAAGATCGCCCTCACCGTCGCCCACGCGGCGGATGACCCGGCGCCCGAGCGGCTGAGCTATGCCGACATCCGCCGGAAGGTCGCCCGCGCCGCCGGCGGGCTCGCCGCGCGGGGCGTCGCGCCCGGCGACCGCGTTCTGATCCGGATCGGCCACTCCACCGATTTCCCGATCTTCTTCCTCGCCGCCGCGGCGCTCGGCGCCGCCCCCGTCCCGGTGTCGACCATGCTGACCGAGGCGGAGCTTGACTACATCCGGGGGGACGTCGACGCCCGCCTCATCGTCTCGCCCGAGCCGATTCCGGGCGCGGTTCCGCCCGGGGAGATCGACGGGCCGGAGGCCGGGTTCGCCGATACCGGCGCCGACGATCTCGGCTACATCGTCTACACCTCCGGCTCCTCCGGCCGCCCCAAGGGCGTCGCCCACGCGCACCGCGCGACCTGGGCGCGGCGGATGATGTGGCGGGGCTGGTACGGCATGGGCCCGGAAGACTCGATGCTCCATACCGGCGCCTTCAACTGGACCTACACGCTCGGCGCCGGGCTGATGGACCCATGGGCGATGGGCGCCTCCACCGTGATCTACGCCGGCCCGCGTGATCCGGGCGTCTGGCCGGCGCTCGTGGCCCGGCATGGCGCGACGATCTTCGCTGCTGCGCCGGGCGTTTACCGGCAACTCCTGAAGTCGGGCGTGAGCTTCGAAGGCTTCGCCGGCCTCCGCCACGGCCTCTCCGCAGGCGAGACGCTGTCCGCCGCCGTCCGCGCGGAATGGGAGAGCCGCACCGGAAAGCCGGTCTATGAGGCGCTCGGGATGACCGAGTGCTCCACCTATCTCTCCTCGTCGCCGGATCACCCGCCGCGCGCCGGGTTTGCCGGCCGGCCGCAGGAGGGCCGCCGCGTCGCGCTTCTCCCCGTCGAAGGCGGGACCGAGCCGATGCCCATCGGCGCGGCAGGCGTTATCGCGATCCGTCGCACCGATCCCGGCCTGATGCTCGGCTACTGGGGCCGCGCGGCGGAGACGGAGGCGGCGATGCGCGGCCCCTGGTTCCTCACCGGCGATCTCGGCGAGATGGACGGCGAGGGCTGGCTCCGCTTCCTCGGCCGCGCCGACGACCAGATGAACGCGCTCGGCTACCGCGTCGCGCCGGAAGAGGTGGAGGCGGCCTTCCTCTCCCACCCCGCCGTCACCGGCGCCGCGGCGGTGGAGCTTCCGGTGCGGGAGGACCTTTCGGTCATCGCCGCCTTCCTCACCGTCGAGGGCGCGCCGCACCTCGCCGCGGTGGAGGCCCACGCCGCCAGCCGGCTCGCCGGCTACAAGCGGCCGAAGATCGTGCGCGTCCTTCCAGAGTTGCCGCGGAACCCGAACGGAAAGCTTCGGCGGCGCGATTTGATCGCGGCGCATGGTTACAAAGCCGGCTGAAAGGACCATATTCGCGAGATGATCCAGCTAGACGTCATCTCCGATCCGATCTGCCCCTGGTGCTATATCGGCAAGACGAACCTCGAAACGGCGCTGCGCGAAAAGGGCTTCAACCCGTTCGACATCTTCTGGCGGCCGTTCCAGCTCAACCCCGACATGCCCGACGGCGGCATGGACCGGCGCGCCTATCTCGCCGCCAAGTTCGGGGCCGAGCGGGCCGAGAAATTCTACAAGCAGATCGAGGAACACGCGAAGTCCGTCGGCCTCGATCTCCGCTTCGACCGGATCGAGACGACGCCGAACACCTTCGACGCGCATCGGCTGATCCGCTGGTCCCGCTCCGCGGCGGCGCAGAACGAGGTCGTGGACCGGCTCTTCCGGCTCTACTTCATCGACGGCGCGGATATCGGCGACCGCGATCTTTTGCTCGATGTCGCCGAGGGCGTCGGCATGGAGCGGGCCGTCGTCGCCCGGCTCTACGAGGGCGACGCCGACCGCGAGCTTGTCCAGAACGAGGAGGCGACGGCGCGGGAGATCGGCGTCAACGGCGTCCCGACCTTCATCGTCGCCGGCAAGCATGTGGTGACGGGCGCGCAGCCGCCCGATCTCTGGGCGCGGGTGCTGGACGAGTTGCGCGCCAGCGCGACCGAGCCCGCGGGAGCTGAAGGGAGCGCCTGATGGAGACCGTCTTCGCCGGCGTCGCGGGGCTGAAGCATGACTGGCGGGCCTGGGTCGTGGTGGCGCTGGTCTGCCTCAAGGCCCTGCAATCGCTCTATCTCTATTTCCGCTGCCCGGTGCTCTGCGGCCGCCGCCAGCCCTCGACGGAAGAGATCGAGACCGCCCGCGCCTACCGCTTCCAGGCGCCGGCGAGTTTCCTGATGCTGATGCTGCTCGGCATGGCGCTGGCCACCGGCGGCCTCTATCTCCTCGGCTCGGCGGAACACGGGCCGCTCGGCCTCGGCCTGCTCGTCCTTGGCGTCTTCATCTTCTCCTCGGAGCCGAACCGGCTTTCGGTGCGCGGCGCGATGCTCGAAGTGACGGCGACGACAGGCGCGTCCGGCGACGCCAATTACCTCGCGCGGGACAATCTCCGCGCCGCGCACGCCCAGCGCGCCGCGATCGAGGTCGCCATCGCGGCCGCCTCCCTCGCGGTCCTTCTCTTCCTCTGACCCGGCCTCGGGCGAACTAGGCGACCCAGGGTCGGTTCGGCGGCTCAGGCGCCACCGACATTGGCCCGCGTGATCGACCTTCCTCGGAACGCTCCCACAAGCCTCAGCGCCCGGCCGTGGCCTTCGCCGGCTCCGGCTTCTTTGCCGCGGCCGGGGCGATCAGCTTTGAGAGGTCCCGCGCGATGGCGAAGGCGCCCTTGATGCGCATGTCCTCGTCCTTCCAGTCCCGCATCACCGCGACCTTGTTGTCGCGGATCTTCGCGAGCCCGTCCTCCTGCTCGATGAACTTCACGAGCCCGGCCGGGTTGGAGACCTTGTCGCCCCGGAAGGCGACGACGCAGCCGCGGTCGCCCGCATCCAGCTTCTCGATCCCCGCCTTGCGGCAGAACGCCTTGATGCGGACGACGCGAAGGAGCGTCTCCACATCCTTCGGCGGCGGCCCGAACCGGTCGTGCAGTTCGGCCGCGAAGCCTTCGAGATCGGTCCGCGTCTCCAGCGAGGAGAGCCGCCGGTAGAGGCCGAGCCGGAGGTCTAGGTCGGAGACGTAATCCTCCGGGATCAGCACCGGCACGCCGAGGCTGATCTTCGGCGACCAGGTCTCCTCGATCTCGGACAGCCCTTCGAGCTCGCCGGAGCGGAGCCGGTGGATCGTCTCCTCCAGCATCTCCTGGTAAAGCTCGTAGCCGACCTCCCGGATATGGCCGGACTGTTCCTCGCCGAGCAGGTTCCCGGCGCCGCGAATGTCCATGTCGTGGCTCGCCAGCGTGAAGCCGGCGCCGAGGCTGTCGAGCGAGGAGAGCACCTTCAACCGCTTGTCGGCCGCGGGCGTCAGCGGCTTTTTCGGCTCGGTGGTGAAATAGGCATAGGCCCGGACCTTGGAGCGCCCGACGCGCCCGCGGATCTGATAGAGCTGGGCGAGGCCGAACATGTCCGCCCGGTTCACGATCAGCGTGTTGGCGGCCGGAATGTCGAGGCCGCTTTCGACGATGGTCGTCGCCAGGAGCACGTCGTATTCGCCGTCGTAGAAGGCGTTCATCCGCTTGTCGAGTTCGCCCGCCGCCATCTGGCCGTGGCAGGTGATGAAGGAAACTTCCGGAACCTGCTCCCTCAGGAACGCCTCCTGATCGGCGAGGTCGGAGATCCGCGGCACGACATAGAAGCTCTGCCCGCCGCGATAGCGCTCGCGGAGGAGAGCCTCCCGCACCGTGACGGGGTCGAAGGGCGCGACATAGGTGCGGACGGCGAGCCGGTCCACCGGCGGCGTCGCGATGATCGAAAGCTCGCGCACGCCAGACATCGACATCTGCAAGGTGCGGGGGATCGGCGTCGCCGTCATCGTCAGCACGTGGACATCGGAGCGGAGCCGCTTCAGCCGCTCCTTGTGGGCGACGCCGAAATGCTGTTCCTCGTCGATGATGAGAAGACCGAGGCGGCGGAACTCCACCCCCTTCGCCAGGAGCGCATGGGTGCCGATGACAATATCGACCGTCCCGTCCTTCAGCCCGGCGCGCGTCGCCTCCGCCTCCTTCGCCGAGACGAAGCGGGAAAGCTGGCGGACGACAAGCGGCGCGCCCTTGAACCGCTCCTTGAAGTTCGCCGCGTGCTGGCGCGCCAGAAGCGTGGTCGGGCAAACGAGCGCCACCTGCACGCCCGACATAGCGGCGACGAAGGCGGCGCGGAGCGCCACCTCGGTCTTGCCGAAGCCGACATCGCCGCAGACGAGCCGGTCCATCGGCCGGCCCGCGGAGAGGTCCTCCAGCACGTCCTCGATGGCGCGAAGCTGGTCCTCCGTCTCCTGGTAGGGAAAGCGGGCGCAGAATTCGTCGAAGGCGTGCTCGGGCGGGGTGAAGCGAGGCGCCTCGCGGAGCGCCCGCTCCGCCGCGACGCGGATCAACTTCTCCGCCATGTCGCGGATCCGCTCCTTCAGCCGCGCCTTCTTCGCCTGCCAGGCGCCGCCGCCGAGCTTGTCCAGAAGGCCTTCGGAATGGCCGTAGCGGGACAGAAGCTCGAGATTCTCGACAGGGAGATAGAGCCGGTCGCCGCCCAGATATTCGAGTTCTAGGCATTCGTGCGGCGCGCCGAGCGCCGTCACCGTCTTCATGCCGTTGTAGCGGCCGACGCCATGCTCGACATGGACGACTAGATCGCCGACCGAGAGCGTGCCGGCCTCGGAGATGAAGTTCTCCGCCCGGCGCCGGCGGGTCTTCCGCACCAGCCGGTCGCCGAGAATGTCCTGCTCGGCGATGACGGTGAAATCGCCCGCGACGAAGCCGGCCT
>CALFYQ010000065.1 GCA_937952085.1 uncultured Paracoccaceae bacterium
AATGCGTTCCGAAGCGGGCGGAAGCGGGACGCCGGATACGAAAAATCCTTTCGGATTCTACTCCTGCTCGCCGCTCTTCTCGCGATGGTTGCGCCGGCGCGCGCGGAGGTGGGCGGTCTGGCCATGCATGGCGCGCCCGCGCTGGCGTCCGACTATCCGCATCTCCCCTATGCGAACCCCGAAGCGCCGCAGGGCGGAACGATTCGGTTCGGCGAGATCGGCGGCTTCGACAGCCTCAATCCGTTCGTGCTGAAGGGCGCGGCGCCCTGGCAGCTTCGCTGGCGGATGTTCGAATCCCTGATGGGGCGAAGCTGGGACGAGCCCTTCACGCTCTACCCGCTGCTGGCCGAAAGCTGGGAGGCGGCGGAGGACCGGTCATGGATCGAGTTCACGCTCGATCCGGCCGCGCGCTTCTCCGACGGCGCGCCGGTTCTGGCGGCCGACGTGATCGCCGCCTTCGAGCTTCTGGCGGCGGAGGGGACGCCTGGCTATCGCAACCTCTGGTCGAACGTGGCGAAGGCGGAGGCGCTTTCGGCGCGGCGGCTCCGCTTCACCTTCGCGGCGCCGGAGCGGGAGGCTCCGCTCGTCCTCGCACTCCTGCCGGTCTTCAAGCGGGCGCCGGGGGCGGAAAGGGCCTTCGCCGAGGGCGGGCTGGAGCCGCTGATCGGCACCGGGCCCTATCGTCTCGGGCCGCTGGAGCCGGGGCGGCGCATCAGCTTCGTGAAGGACCCGGAGCACTGGGCCCGCGCGCACCGGTTCTACCGGGGCCAGAACAACCTTGATGAGGTCGCCATCGAGTACTTCCGGGACGCGAACGCGATCTGGGAGGCGTTCAAGGTCGGCGCCATCGACATCTACAAGGACGACGACCCGGTGCGCTGGGCGGAGGGCTACGACTTTCCGGCGGCGCGGGACGGGCGGATCGTGAAGTCGGAGGTGGCGCATGGCCGCCCCTCGGGGATGCGCGGCTTCGTCTTCAACACTCGGCGGCCGCCCTTCGAGGACATCCGGGTGCGGGAGGCGCTGACCCTCGCCTTCGACTTCGAGTGGGTGCAGCGGACCATGCTGGCCGGGGCCTATGCGCGCATCCCCTCCTTTTTCGGCGGCTCGCCGCTGGCGGAGACAGGCCCGGCGGAGGGGCGGGAGCGGGAGATCCTCGCGCCAGTCGCCGACGCGCTGCCGGCGGGGGCGCTCGACGGGACGGTCGAGCAGCCGGTCTCCCGCGGCGACGGGCGTAACCGGGAGAACCTGAGGAAGGCCGCCGCGCTTCTCGAAGAGGCCGGCTGGAAGGTGGAGGGCGGCGCGCTGCTCGGCCCGGACAGGCGGGCCTTCTCCTTCGAGATCCTCCTCTCGCAATCCGCCGACGAGCAGGTGGCCGGGGTCTGGGCCGATGCGCTGAAGCGGCTCGGCGTCGAGGCGCGGGTGCGGCTGGTGGACCGGGCGCAATACCTCGCCCGCCTCAACGACTACGACTTCGACGTGATCGTGAACGCCTGGGCGATGTCGCTTTCGCCCGGCATCGAGCAGGTGAAATACTGGGGGCGGGAGGGCGTCTCGACGCCCGGCACGCGAAACTACATGGGGGTGGACAACCCCGCCGTCGAAGCCGCCCTCGCGGCGCTGATGGCGGCGGAGAGCCGGGAAGACCTGGAGGCGGCGGTGCGGGCGCTCGACCGGTCGCTCACCGCGCTCCGGCTCGTCGTGCCGCTCTGGTATGCGCCGACGAGCCGGATCGCCCATGACGCGGCGCTCCACTACCCCGAGCGGACGCCGATCTACGGCGACTGGATCGGCTTCCTGCCCGAGGTCTGGTGGCGGGCGCCCTGAGCCGATTCAAGGTTGAAAATTGCGCAAGGCGCTGTAGAGAAACAGAAAAACAGTTAACGCCTCAAAGCGCCGCCACCGTTTCGATCAGGAGGGCGAGTTCCGCCGGGCCGCTGAAGCGATGGTCCGCGCCCTTCACGAGGGTGAGCCGCGCATCCGGGCTTTCGAGATGGGCGAGGAGGCGGAGCGCGACCTCCTGCGGCACGTCTTCGTCCGCCGTGCCCTGGAAGAGCCGGACCGGACAGGCGAGGCGGAGCGGCCGGTCGAGCACATAGCTTTCCGGGCCTTCCTCGATCAGCCGGCGGCCGATCGGGTAGGGCTCGTCGGAATATTCGGAGGGGCGGCTCCATACCCCGGTCTCGGCCATCTCCTTCCGCGCGGCGTCGTCCATCTCGGCGGCGAGCGAGGCGGTGAAATCCGGCGCGGCGGCGATGCCGACGAAGGCGGCGACGCGCTCCGGCGCCTTCCGGGCGAGGATCAGCGAGACCCAGCCGCCCATCGAGGAGCCGACGAGGATCTGCGGCCCGGCGGTCAGCATCGACAGCGCCGCGAAGGCGTCCTCCGCCCAGTCGGCGATGGAGCCTTCCTCGAAACGGCCGGAGGAGGCGCCGTGGCCGGAATAGTCGAACCTGAGAAAGGCGCGCCCCTCCCGCGCCGCCCATTCGTGCAGCGCCTCCGCCTTCGCGCCCGTCATGTCGGAACGGAGGCCGCCGAGAAAGATGACGCCGGGCCGGGCCGCGCCGGCCCCATCGCCGAGCGAACGGCGGTAGGCCAGGCGCCGGCCGGATGGCGTTTCGAGCGTTTCGGTATCGGTCATCGCTGCGTCTCCCTCTCCCCCCGGGCTTAACCGATGGGGCGGGCCGGGAGAACCCGGGCGAGGGTTTCGTTGACGAGGGCGAAGAGCGCCCCGCGGGCGGCGCCCCCGCGCCGGGATTCCGGCTTTCGGAACGCGCGCCCTCGGCTCCGGCCGCCATGCGCTTCGCCGCGGCGAGGAGCGACTTGGCGCGGGGCCCGCGACAAGCGTCCGGCGCTGCGGCGAGACGAGACGTTCCCGCGCCGCGCCGCCTCGTCCTCCGCCGCGCCCGGCGCATCAACTCATCGCGGGACGGGAAAGGAAGATCGAGGCGCTGGCGTGGCGGGCGCCGACGGCGCGGCGGCGGATCGCGATTCTTGCGCGAGTTTATCGCTTCGGTAATCGCCTTTTGCGAGTAAGACTGTCGCCGGGCCGAACGCCCGGCGGACGCGGGGGACTTCGCGTCGTCCTTCGAAAGAGGAGCCCGTCATGCGCGCCCGCCCGATCCTCGCCGCGCTCGTCTTCGCGCCCGCCGCCGCCGGGGCGGCCGAATGGGAGACGCGGATCAGCGGTTTCTACAATCTCGGCGTCGGCTATGCGGACCCGGCCGGGGGCGACGAGGATTTCGCCGTCTTCCGCGACGGCGAGGTGCATTTTCGCGGCAAGCTCGTCGCCGATAACGGCCTCGTCTTCGAGACGCGGGTGGAGCTTGAGAACGTCACCGCGCGGGACCAGATCGACGAGAACTGGGGCTCGATCTCTGGCCCGTTCGGCACGCTCCTCATCGGCGGCGCGGACAGCGCGCTCAACGAGCATGGCGGAGTCGGCGTCGTTTCGGCGACGGCGCGGTATTTCAACTATTACGACGCGGACATCTCGATCCTTCCGGGGGACCCGGGCGGCTTCGTCGGCGAGGATGACAGCCTCGGGATGCGCTACTGGTATGCGCGGGGCGGCTTCGAGGCGGGCGTCAGCTATCAGCCCTCGGTCGGCGTCGACAACGCGGCGGACAGCAACAACCCGGTCTTCGAGGCGAACGACCAGTTCGCCTTCGGCGCCAGCTACGAGCGCGCCTTCGAGAACGGCCGGCTGGCGCTCGGCGGCGGGTACCTCGCCAACGACGCGCTTGAGATCTGGCATGTCGGGATCGAGGCGGGCTACGCCGGCTTCGAGGCGGCGATCTTCTATGACCGCGTAGACCCGGACGGCGCCTCGCCGAACGATCTTTCGCGGATCGGCGTCGGCGCGACCTATCGGACGGGGCCGTGGATCTTCGGCGGCGGTTACACCCATACCGACGGGATGAACGGGACCGGGAACCAGGATTTCGTCAGCGTCGGCGGCAGTTACGACCTCGCGCCCGGCGTCTCGCTCCGCGCCGCGGCGCAATGGGGCGAGGACGAGGTGGGGACGGACGGCGCCGGCGGATTCGCGTGGATCAACCTTCGGTTCTGAGGGGGCGGGGCGCGTCGGGGCTCCCGAAGGATGCTCGTAAGACTTGTTGCTGGCGCGCGCCGCCAAACATCCCTCCCGGGCCTGGGCGACCAGCCCGGGCCGCGCCCGCCCCTCCCCGCGGGCGGGCGCCCCCCGGTCGACTGAAGCGGCTCCGCCCGTGGTTGAGGCGACGCCATAAAGCGCCCATGCCCGCTGGATCAGGCGCCCGCCCAGGGGCGACCGCGACCCTTTGCGCTTCGCTCAACCGTCGTAGATGGAGGGATCGCGCTGAAGGCGACGACTTCGACCGGCCCATTCCCCCCGCCTTGACACGGGCCGCCCGGCCCGACCCTATCCGGCCCGCGCGATGGAGGGCGATATGGGCGAGACGGTGCTACTGGTCGGATGCGGCAACATGGGGCGGGCGATGCTCGCCGGCTGGCTGAAGGCGCGGCCCGGGCTCGACGCGCATGTGGTGGAGCCGGCGGAGGCGCTGCGCGATCAGGCCGCTGCGCTCGGCGCGAAGGCGGTCGCCTCGGCTGAGGCGCTGCCGGGCGGGCTGAAGCCGACGCTCATCGTGCTGGCAGTGAAGCCGCAGGTGATGGCCGAGGTGATCCCGGCCTATGCAGGCTACGAGGGCGCGACCTTCGTTTCCGTCGCGGCCGGCACCACGGTGGCGACGCTGAAGGCCGGGCTCGGCGCGGGGGCGCCGGTCATCCGCTGCATGCCGAACACGCCGGCGGCGATCGGCGCGGGGATGATGGTCGTCTTCGCCTCGACCGAAGTGGCGGCGGACCGGCTGGCCTTGGCCGAGGCGCTCTTCGCCTGCTCGGGCGAGGTGGCGCGGATCGGGAGCGAAAGCCTGATGGACGCGGTGACGGCGGTCTCGGGCTCCGGCCCGGCCTATGTCTTCCACATGATCGAGGCGCTGGCCGAGGCGGGCGCGGCGGCGGGCCTGCCGGCCGCACTCTCGCTCATTCTGGCGCGGCAGACCGTGATGGGCGCCGGCAAGCTCGCCGCCGAGAGCGGCGTCGACCCGGCGGAGCTTCGCCGGCAGGTGACGAGTCCGAACGGCACGACCGCCGCGGGTCTTTCGGTGCTGATGGGCGAGGGCGGGCTCGGGCCGCTTATGGTCCGCACCGTGGCGGCGGCGAAACGGCGCGGCGAGGAGCTGGCGCAGGGCTGACAGGGCCAGGGCGCCGTTGCGGCGCCCAACCCCGGGGCCGCCTTGACCGCGGGGCGGCCCGTCCCTAGCGTCCGGTCGCGCGGCGCGGGGACAAGCGCCGGCAAGGGAGACCCTTCGATGCCGATGACGCTGGACGAAGCGGTGGCTCATCTCAGCGCGACCGATCCGCGCTTCCCGCTTGGCGAGGCGGTGATCCGCGGCGAGGCGCTGCCGATCTTCTCGGCCGCCCCGGCGGATCTGCCGGCGCTCCAGCGCTATGGCGCCGGCCTCCGGACGGCGGGGCAGGACTACATCGTCTATGAGGGCGAGCGGATCAGCTACGAGGCCTGGATGGCCGAGACGGCGCGGCTCGCCGCCGGGCTCGTCGCGATGGGGGTGAAGCCGGGGGACCGGGTCGCCGTCGCGATGCGGAACTATCCCGAATACCTGACGCTGATCTTCGCGATTTCCGGCGTCGGCGCGACGGCGGTCCTCATCAACGCCTGGTGGACGACGGAGGAGCTCGACTACGGCTTCGCCGATTCCGGCGCGAAGCTGGTCTTCGCCGACGGGCCGCGGGCCGAGCGGATCCTTCCCTTCGCGGAGAAGCGGGGCCTCCGCCTCGTGATGGTGCGGGATCCGGGGCCGGCGGGGCTTCCGCGCTATGAGGACGTTCTGGCGCCCGCGGGCGCGGCGATGCCGGCGGTGAAGATCGACACCGATTCCGACTTCGCGGTGATGTATTCCTCCGGCACGACCGGGCACCCGAAGGGCGTGGCGCTGACCCATCGGGGCGCCTGCCAGGCGGTCTGGTCCTGGTATTTCGCGATCATGCTCGGGCCGCTGATGGCGGAGACGCCGCCGGCGCCGAAGCCGCAGGCGGTGCTCTGCGCGACGCCGCTCTTCCATGTGACGGCGACGCACCCGATCTTCCTCCTATCGATCGCGCTTCCCGCGAAGTTCGTGATGATGCGGAAATGGTCGGGCGAGGAGGCGGCCGAGCTGATCGAGCGGGAAGAGGTGACGCGGTTCCTCGGCGTGCCCACCATGTCGGCCGATCTCATCGAGGCGGCGCGGCGGACGGGCCGCAAGCTGGCGAGTCTCACCTCGCTCGGCTCCGGCGGGGCGAAGCGGCCGGCGGCGCAGGTCGGCCCGCAGGCGGCCGCGCTGCCGCATTGCATGGTGGCGACCGGCTGGGGCATGACCGAGACCAACGCGCTCGGCATCGGGCTCCAAGGCCCCGACTACGTGTCGCGGCCCGAGGCGGCGGGGCGTCTCTATCCCGGCATCCAGCAGATGAAGATCGCCGACGACAACGGCCGACCGCTGCCGCCGAACACGCTCGGCGAGATCTGCATCAAGTCGGCGACGGTGATGCGCGCCTATCTGAACAAGCCGGAGGCGACGGCCGAGGCGATCCGCGACGGCTGGCTCCATACCGGCGATCTCGGCATGGTGGACGAGGAGGGCTGCGTCACCATCCTCGACCGCAAGAAGAACATCATCATCCGCGGCGGCGAGAACATCTCCTGCCTCGAGGTCGAGGGCGCGCTCCACCGGCACGAGGCGGTGATGGAGGCGGCGGTATTCCCGATCCCCGACGCGCGGCTCGGCGAGGGGGTGGGGGCGGCGATCCAGGTGACGCGGCCGGTGACCGAGGCGGAACTTTCGGCGCATCTCGACCCGATCCTCGCCGGGTTCAAGAAGCCGGTCCGCTACTGGATGCAGACCGAGCCGCTGCTTCGCGGCGCGACCGACAAGATCGACCGGCGGGCGATCCGCGCCGCCTGCCTCACCGCGGAGGGCGCCGCGGCGTGACGCTCCGCGCCGTGATCTTCGACATGGGCGGCGTCTTCACGACGAGCCCGGTCACCCGGTTCGGGGAATACGAGGCGGCGAACGGGCTGCCGCCGCGCTTCATCGGCTCGGTGGTGAAGGCGCGGTTGGAGGACGGGGCCTTCTCCCGCTTCGAGCGGGCGGAGATCGATGTCGACGAGTTCGACCGCGCCTTCGCCGAGGAGAGCCGGGCGATGGGCCACGAGGTGCCGGGGCGCGTGCTCCTTGGCATGATGAAGCTCGAATTCCGGCCCGACATGATCGCGGCGCATGACGCGATCCGCGGCGCGGGTTTTCTCACCGGCTGCATCACCAACAACATGCCGAGCGCCGGCGCCAAGGAATGGGCGCGCGACGAGGCCGGCCGCCAGCAGGCCGCCCGGCTGATGGCGAGCTTCGACCACGTGATCGAGAGCGCGAATGCGGGTGTCCGGAAGCCGGACCCGCGGATCTACGAGATGATGTGCGAGGCGCTGGGCGTGACGCCGCCCGAATGCGCCTTCGTCGACGATCTCGGCGTCAACCTGAAGCCCGCGGCCGCGATGGGGATGAAGACCGTCCGCGTGCCGTTCGACGATTACCGGCCGGCGCTGGCGGAGCTTTCCCGCCTCACCGGCCTCGACCTCGGAGCCGCAGCATGACCCCTCTTTTCGACCTCACGGGCAAGGTGGCGCTCGTCACCGGCTCATCGCGCGGCATCGGCCGGGCGATGGCGGAGGGCCTCGCGATGCAGGGCGCGAAGGTGGTGATCTCCTCCCGCAAGGAAGACGCCTGCGCGGCGACCGCGGCCGAGATCAACGCCATGGTCGGCGCCGAGCGCGCCTTCCCGATCGTCGGCAACGCCGGTCGGGCGGCCGAGACCGAGGCGCTGGTGAAGGCGACGCGGGCAAGGCTCGGGCCGATCGACATCCTTGTCGGCAACGCCGCGGTGAACCCGCATTTCGGGCCGATGGAGACCCTTTCCGACGAGGCCTTCGACAAGATCATGGGCACCAACGTGCGGGCGAACCTGCGCCTTGCGCAGCTGTGCGCGCCGGACATGATCGCCAGGGGCGAAGGTTCGATGATCTTCACGGCCTCGATCGGGGCCTTCAAGCCGAGCCTCGAGATCGGCGCCTACAACATCTCCAAGCTGGCGCTGATCGGCCTCGTGCGGAACCTCGCCGCCGAATACGGGCCGAAGGGGATCCGCGCCAACGCGGTCTGCCCGGGGCTGATCCGCACCGATTTCGCCCGCGCGCTCTGGGAGGACCCGGCGCGCGAGGCCGCGGCGGTGAGCCATATCCCGCTCGGCCGGCTGGGCGAGCCGGAAGACTTCCGCGGCGTCGCCGCCTTCCTCGCGAGCAGCGCAAGCCGCTACATGACCGGACAGGCCGTCACGCTCTGCGGCGGCTCGAACATGTGGGCCTAAGACCATGGACATCAAAGGCAAGATCGTTGTCGTAACCGGCGCCGGCAGCGGCATCGGCAAGGCGCTGGCGGTGAAGTTCGCGGAGGAGGGGGCGGCCGTGGTGGTCGCCGCCGACCTCAATCTCGAAGGGGCCGAGGCGACGGCGAAGCTCTATGGCGGGCCGGCGGCGCGGGTCGACGTTTCGGACGAGCTCAGCCTCAAGGCGTTGATCGACTCGGTCGAGGCCGATCACGGGCCGATCGACCTTTTCTGCTCCAACGCCGGCATCCTCACCATCGGCGGCCCCGAGACGCCGAACGAGGAGTGGCGGAAGATCATCGACATCAACGTGATGGCCCATGTCTGGGCGGCGCGGCACCTGGTGCCGAAGATGGTCGAGCGGGGCGGCGGCTATTTCCTCAACACCGCCTCGGCGGCGGGCCTTCTCTCGCAGGTCGGCTCGATGCCCTATGCGGTGACGAAGCACGCCGCGGTGGCGGTGGCCGAGTGGATCGCGCTCACCTATGGCGACCAGGGGATCAAGGTTTCGGTGCTCTGCCCGCAGGCGGTGCGCTCGAAGATGACCGAGGGCCATGAGGAAGGCGTCGCCGCGATGGACGGGATGCTGGAGCCGGAGCCGGTGGCGCAGGCCTGCGTCGACACGATCCGCGCCGAGACGTTCCTCGTGCTGCCGCACCCTGAAGTTCTGCAGTACATGCGGAACAAGACGGCGGATTACGACCGCTGGATTGGCGGGATGCGGAAGCTGAACCGCCGGTTCGGCGGCAAGGTCGAGGGCGCCTGAGCCGGCGTTCGGCGGCCGCCCGCGGGAATTTCCTAACGGCCTGAAACCATCGGTCTTCGCCTGCCGAAGCCCTTTCGTATGTGGGGCGCGCGGCGGATGGAGGCGATGCGTGCCGATGGCGTTGGCGAAGACGCGGCCGGACGTGGCGGCCGAATGGGAGCCGGGCGCGCTCCGGCGTGGGCTCGCCGGGGGCGGCAAGGTCGCGCTCATCGAAGGCGCGGGCGCCGAGGCGCGGGCCGAGACAGTCGCGGCGCTCGACGGCGACCCGGCGCGGACGCTCTCGGTCCAGGCCGGCGGGCGCGGCGACCCGGGCGCCTGGCTCTGCCTCGCCTTCGGGCTCGAACCCTTCGCGCCGGAGCCGGGAGAGGCGCGCGTCGCCGCCTGGCTGCGGGAGAACGGGCCCGCGCTCCTCGTCGCGCCTGCGGCGGAGAAACTCGACGCGATGGACTTGGCGGCGCTCGGACGGCTGGTTGCGGGCGGTCGGCTTTCGCTGCTCCTCGCCGGGAGCGAGGGCGGCTCGGCGCGGCTGTCGCTCCAGGGCGCGGCGGCGCTCTCCGAGCGGCTGATCGGGATGGCGACGGCGCCCGAAGCGGCGGCGCCGGTTCCGGGCGCGCCGCCGCCGGCCGGGCCGCGGCGAGACGCCTTCGCCCGGATCGCCGAGGCGGCGCAGCGCGCGGCGCCCGCGCCGCCGCCCGCCGCCGCGCCGCGTGGACGGCTTCTGACCCTGCGCCGCGCTTTCGTTCTCTTCATGGTGGCGATGGCGGCGCTTGCACTTGTCGCGCCGGAGCTCGCGCCGCAGTCGGCCGCGCCGGCGGAGGTGGGACGCGCGCCGCAGCGGCTGGCGAGCGTTTCGGCTGGAGACGCGGCGCCGGCGGTTCCGGCGGGCCGCCGCGACGCGGCTGCGTCGATTCGCGCCGGTTCGGCGCCGGCTCCGGCGGCGCTCTCGGCGCAACCGCCTGAGCGGACGCCGCTTGCGGCGCCGATGGCGCGTTCGGCGTCGCCGGACGGGATTCGGCCGCCGCGCGCCGCGCTCGCCTTCGCGCCGCCCTCGCCTGAGCCGCGTCACGCGGCGGCGGTCGAGCCTCTCGCCCCGCCGGCCGCGCCGGCTTCCTTCGACGCGCCGACCCCGTCCGCCGCGACGCCTGAAGCGGAAGGCCCGCCGGCGCCGCGGCCGCGGCCGGAGACTGCCGGGTTCGCGCCCGCCGCGCCGTCGACGACGCCCTGGGTGGTGATCCATCACGGGCCGGAGGCGGAGGAAGCGGCCGCGGCGCTGGCGGCCAGGCTCGCCGGCGGGCCGTTCGCCCATGTGGAGCTCCGGCGCGTCGGCATCGAGGTGGGGGCGGATCAGGTGCGATTTTTCTTCGAGGCGGACGCGCCGCTGGCGCGGGATGCGGCGGCGGCGCTCGGCGGCCTCACGGTGCGGGATTTCGCCGCCTATCGGCCTTCGCCGCGGCCGAAGACGCTGGAGGTCTGGCTCGCGCCGCGTTGAAGTGGCGAGAAAGTTGTCTCCCCGCGGGAAACCCATCTGCTATGCTCGCGTTCCTGTCGCATGGCGAAGCGGAGCGTCGAAGTGGAGATCGGAGCGCCGACGGCGAGATCGCGGTCGGAGCCGGCGGACGAGACGGAGGCGCTGGCCGAGCGGCTGGCCCTGTCCTTGCGCGCGCATGGCGGGTGGAGCCTCGCCGTCGCGCCCGGCTCCGTGGCCGATGCGCTGGCCGATGCGCTGGAGGGCGCGGCGACGCGGCTCGGCCTCGCGCCGCGGCGACTTTCCTCCCATGCGGCGGGGCGGGGCGATCTCGCGCCGTGGCTCTGCCTCGCCTTCGATCTCGCGCCCTATGATTCCGAGCCGGCGGCGAGGCGGCTTTCCGCCTTTCTGGAGGCGGAGGTCGCGGCCGGGCGGCGCCCGGCGCTGATCGTCGAGGCGGCCGCGGCGCTCGACGAAGCAGAACTGATGCTGCTCCGGGAATTCGCGGCGCCGCCGACGAAGCTCGGCCTTGCGCTCGTCTCGACGCCGGAAGGGGCGGCGCGGCTGCGCGGCGGGCTGCTCGGGCCGCCGCGGACCGAAGGCGAGATCGAGGCCGCGCCGGAAGCCGAGCCGGAACCGGAATGGTCGGTCGGCGAGGGCCGGCCGCAGGACGCCTTCGCCTCCATCGCGCGGCGGGCGATTTCGCCGAAGCCGGCGCGCCTCGCGCCCCGCGCGGCGCCGCATGCCGCGCCCCGCGCCGCGGCC
>CALFYQ010000066.1 GCA_937952085.1 uncultured Paracoccaceae bacterium
CGACCCGGGCCGAAAGCCGCCCCGCATCGTCCTTCGCCACCGAGAAATGCGGCGCGAGGGCGTGGTCCTCCGGGTCGAGCGCGCCGCCCGGAAAGACGAACTTCGAGGGCATGAACGCGGCGCCGGAGCCGCGCTGCCCCATCAGCACGCGGGGCCCCTCCCCGGAGGGGCGGACGAGAATGAGCGTGGCGGCGGGGCGGACGGCGGCGCGATCGGTCATGCGCGCTTATCCTCCGCCGGAAAGCGGCCGTCCAGCCGCGCACTGTGACATTCCTCCTTCGGATCGACGGCGGGCGATGGCATGTTGAAGGCGGGCGCGGCGTTCGGGCGCCCGGCTCTGCCGGAGGACCCCATGAGCAGGAAGACGAACGACCCGAAGACCGAGGCGAAACCCGCGGACGCGCTGACCGATCAGGAACTCGACGACGCCGTCGGCGGCGCGCTTTCGATCGGCTCGGTCGACAACACCGCGAACACGCTCCGCACCTTCGACGGAACCGCGCTCGACGGGCTCGGCAACACGCAGACGACCTTCGACAAGCCCTCGACGCTGACCAGCAAGCTGAGCCGCTGACGCCCCGCATGGGCGCGGCGCGGGCGATCGCGAGGGCCGAGGGCCGGCACGGCCCGCTCCTCGTCTTTGCGGAGGATCGCTATGTCGGCCGCGCGCTTCGCGAGGCGGGCGGCTGGAGCGAGGCGGAACTCGCGCTCCTCCTCCGTCTCGCCAAGCCGGGTGCGACGGTGATCGAGGTGGGCGCCTATATCGGCGCCTTCACCGTGCCGCTGGCGCGCCGGGTCGGGCCCGAGGGGCGGGTGATCGCCTTCGAGCCGCAGCGCGCGGCGTTCCGCCTCCTTTCCCGCAACCTCCGGGCCAACGGGCTTTCCAACGTCACGCTCCACCGGGCGGCGGCAGGGGCGGCGCCGGGCGAGGCGGCGATCGCGCGGCCCGACTATCGGAGCGAAGGGAATTTCGGCGGCGTCGCGCTCGGCGCCGGCGACGGGCGCGCCCGGGTGCTGATGCTCGACGATCTCATGCCGGAGCCGCCGGTGCGGCTGATCAAGGCGGATGCGGAGGGGATGGAGGCCGATGTGCTCGACGGCGCGGCGCGGCTCATCGCGCGGGACCGGCCGATCCTCCATCTCGAAGCGGACCGGCCGGGCGCGCGGGCCGCGCTTCTCGACCGGCTCGACCGGCTCGGCTACCGCGCGATCCCCCTCGCCTTCCCGGCGGAGGAGACGGTCTTTCCTGGCCTCGTCTCGCCGACGATCCTCGGCGTGCCGGCGGAGCGCCGGCTTCGCTCGCTCGGCGACGCGCCATGACCGGCGCGGTGCGGATCGAGGCGTCGCCGGGGGACGCGCTCGACCGGCTGACCATCCTCGAGATCAAGCTGGAGCGATTGCCCGAGGGCGACGGCCGCGCGAACGCGGCGCGGGAGGCGGCCGCGCTCCGCGGCGCGCTTTCGGGGCTCACGATCGACGCGGAGACGGCGCGGCTCCGCGCCGCGCTCCGGGACGCCAACCTCGCGCTCTGGGAGGTGGAGGACCGGCTCCGGGCGGCGGAGCGGGCGGGGGAGTTCGGCGCCGGCTTCGTCGCGCTCGCGCGCTCGGTCTATCTCGTGAACGACCGGCGGGCGGCGCTGAAACGAGCCATCGACCTTCGCCTCGGCGCGCCGTTCCACGAGGCGAAATCGCATGACCTGCCCGCCATCGGCGGCTGAGGCGCGCTTCGCCGAGGGCGCGCGGCGCTTCGCGGCGGGAGAGTTCGCGGAAGCGGCGGAGGCGTTCCGGGCGGCGCTGGCGGCGGGACTCCCCCCGGCGCGGGCCGCGACAAATCTCGGCGTCGCGCTGCTGGAGACGGGGCGGCGCGATGAGGCGGAGGCGGCCTTCGCCGCGGCGCTGACCGACGATCCGGGCAAGGCGGAGGCGCTCGGCGGGCGCGGCCGCGCGCGGTTCGAGCGGGGAGACTTCGCCGGCGCCGCCGAGGATTTCGCCGCGGCGGAACGGCGGGAGCGGGCGGAGCCGCT
>CALFYQ010000067.1 GCA_937952085.1 uncultured Paracoccaceae bacterium
ATCGGCGGCGCGGCCGGCGCGGCGGCGGTCGGCGCCTTCGGCACCAGCCATCCCTGGCCGCTCGCGGCGGCGATCCTCGTAGGCGCCGTCGGCGCGCTTTTCTGCCTCATCCTCGGGCGGGGAGACGCGCCAGCCGCTCGGTGAGAAGGGCGTAGAACCCGTCCGCGTCGATGTCCCTGATGAAGGTGGCGTTGGGCGCCCGGTCGGTCACGCCCCACCAGTCCACCACCGTCGCGCCGAGGGTGAGGGGCGATGCGGTCTCGATCTCCACATTGACGAACCGGCCGGAGAAAAGCTCCGGCCGCAGCAGCCAGGCGATCACGCAGGGGTCGTGCAGCGGCGCGCCGTCGAAGCCGTATTTCTGCCGGTCGTGCCGCTCGAAGAAATCGGTGAGCCCCGCCACCGCGTCGCCGACCGGCGTGCCGAGCGCGCGGAAGGCGGCGACGCGGGCGCGCGTTGTCAGCGCCTGATGCGTCACGTCGAGCGGCAGCATGGTGATCGGCGCGCCGCAGCGGAGCACGATCTCCGCCGCCTCCGGATCCACATAGATGTTGAACTCGGCGGCGGGCGTGACATTGCCCTGCTCGAAATAGCCGCCGCCCATCAGCACGATCCCGGCCAGCTTTCCGGCGATGTCGGGCGCCCTCGTCAGCGCCGTGGCGACGTTCGTCAGCGGCCCGAGCGGGCAGAGCGTGATCTCGCCCGGATGCGCCCGCACGGTCTCGACGATGAAATCGGCCGCGCCGGCGCGGAGCGGCATGGTCGGCTCCGGCAGGTCCGCCCCGTCGAGCCCGGTCTTGCCGTGGACGTTTTCGGCGGTGACCAGCTTTCGCTCCAGCGGCGCCTCGGCCCCGGCGAAGACCGGGATGTCAGGCCGCCCGGCCAGTTCGCAGATCTTCCGCGCGTTCTTCGCGGTGAGCGCCAGCGGCACGTTGCCGGCGACGCAGGTGATCCCCAGCACCTCAAGCTCCGGCGAGCCGAGCGCGAGAAGGATCGCCACCGCGTCGTCCTGGCCGGGGTCCGTGTCGATGATGATTTTCCGGACCGTCATCGCGCAACTTTCCGATTTCCGTTACAATTCAACGGACTAACCCCCCTATCAAGCGTGATAAGCCCGGCTCAGGCGGCGATTCCGAAGATCTCCCGCGCGAATTTCGGGTAGGGGTTCGCAAGGTTCCGGGCGATGTCGCCCCGGATGAGCGCAAGGTCCGCCGCGGCGGGCGCGGCCGTCTCCGGCACGGTCTCGGGGATCTCGAAGTCGAAGCCGGTCCGGTCCCGAACCTCCTCCACCGTCACGCCGGGATGGACCGAGGCGAGGCGGAACCGCCCCTTCGCCCGGTCGAACATCATCACGCAGAGATTGGTGACGAGGGCGTGCGGCGCGCCCGGCCGGTGAACCCCCGGCTCCGAGACGCCGGGCGCGGAGACGAAGCTCACCTTCTCCGGAAAGACGCGGCGCGAATGCTCGAGCCGGAAGAGGATCACCCGCGGCACCAGAAGGTAGAGATAGGCCGAGCCGAAGGCGCCGGACCAGCGCACGTCCATCGTCGGATGCGTCCCGACGCCGTGAAGGTTGATGTTCGCCTGCCCGTCGATCTCCCCGCCCGAGAGGAAGAATGCGTCCACCCGCCCCTGCCCCGCCTGGTCGAAAAGCTCGACCCCGCCGTCGCAGCGGAATTCCGGCACGTCGGAGCCGATGATGGAGACGCGCGCCCCCTCCCGCCGGGCCAGCAGCATCGCCGCCGCGCCGGGGATCGGCGAGAGCACGCCGCAGGCCACGTGCCGGCAGCCGGAGAGGAGGCCGGAAATGGCGTGGATCAGCAGTTCCTCGAGCTTGGCCTCGCTCATTCGGCGGCCTCCCGCGCGCCGAGCGCGGCGGCGAGCCAGTCGGCGAAGCCCGCCTCGGTCCGCGCCGCGGCGGCGTAGGCGGCGATGGCCGCCTCGTCGGCGCCGTAATGGCCGGGCGAAGCGGTCGGCCAGGCGCCCCGCGGCGCCGCGGCGATCCCGGCGAGGTAGATCGGGCCGATCAGGTTGGCCGAGGTCGCGGGGTCGTCCCGAAGGTCTCCCTCGACGATCTCCTCGACGGTGACGAGCGTCGCCTTCGCGGCATGGGCCATGGTCTTCAGCTCATGCCGCCCGCCGACCCAGACATTGCCGAACCGGTCCGCCTTCGGCGCGTGGATCAGCGCGAAATCCGGCCGGATCGGCGGCAGGAGGAGCACCTTGTCCCCGGGCGCGAACGGGTTGTCGATCACCTTCCAGTCGGGCCGCACGTTCAGGAGGTCCGAGCCGATGACGCCGCGGAGCGGGAC
This sequence comes from uncultured Paracoccaceae bacterium, assembly GCA_937952085.1. Taxonomy (GTDB): domain Bacteria; phylum Pseudomonadota; class Alphaproteobacteria; order Rhodobacterales; family Rhodobacteraceae; genus Pikeienuella. The sequence continues at coordinate 2,313 of CALFYQ010000067.1, forward strand.
GAAGGGCTGCCCCTTCTCGCCGGCCTGGAGCGCGGCGTAGACCGCCGGGCAGGTCGCGTCGCGGATGTCGATCGCGCCGGTCTTCACCGCATGGGCGAAGCGCGGCGCCGGGCCGAACTCCCCGAGCGAGACGCCCGAGGTCTCCACCAACCGCACCGCGCCGGCCCCGATCAGGAGATCGGCGATCACCGAGGCGGTCGGCACGGTGACGAGATGGAGGTCCTTCGCGCCGCGCCGGACCAGCGCAAGGGCGAGGGCGATGGGCGAGAGCGGCTCCTTCGAGACGGCGACCGTCGCGCCGTCCGGGACCATCGCGGCGATGGCGTCGGGGGAGGAGAGAAGCTGGGTCATGCGGAAACGTTAGCGGAGGCCGCCGCGGAGCGGTAGGCGCCGCGCGAACGTGCTATCTTCCCGGCGGAAGGAATCGGGACCGGAGACCCGGCATGGCCGAGACCAACAAGACCACGAAACCCAGGACGAAGCGCCCGAAGGACGGCCGGCCGGCCGCGCCCGCGGAGCGCCCGCCCGAAAGCGCGCAGAATTTCGAGCATGTCATCCGTCGCCTCGTCCTGGAGCGGGAGCGGGCGCGCGAGCCCCGCTGAGCCGCCGGCCCGCGCCAAGGGGCGTCGGTGACGCAGCGGCTCTCATGGGTGGACGCCGCCTTCCTCGAGCTCGAGACGGAGGCGGCGCCGACCCATGTGGGCGAGCTCGCGCTCTTCGACCTGCCGCCCGGCTTCGAGGGCTCGTTCCACGACGCGTTCCGGCGCTGGTTCGCCGCGCGGGCGCATCTCGCGCCGCTCTTCGGCGCGGTGCTCGAGCCGCCCGCCTTCCCGCTCGACGCGCCGCGCTGGGCGGAGGCGGCGGCGGTGGACCTCGACTGGCACATCCGGGCGCTCCGGCTTCCGGCGCCTGGCGGGCGGGCGGAGCTCGAAGCCGCGGTGGCGGCGCTCCATGCCGGGCGGCTCGACCGGAGCCGGCCGCTCTGGCGCTTCACCGTGATCGAGGGGCTGGAGGGCGGGCAGGCCGCGCTCTACGCCAAGATCCATCACGCCTCGATCGACGGCGCCGCGGGCGTGATCCTGGCGCGGCGGCTCTATGACGAGGCGCCGGAGCCGCGACGCGTTCCGCCGCCGCCCGCGCAGCCGGCGCCGCGACCTCTGACGCTGCAGGAACGCGCCCTTCGCGATTTCCAGGAGTTCGGCGCGGACCTCCTTCGCGGGCAGTTGCGGATGATGGAGGCGGCGCCCCGCGCGGCGATGCGGGCGATGGAGATGGTCGGGCCCGCGCTCAGGGGCGAGCTTTCGCCGCCGACCGGCTTCGCGCCCCGCACGCCCTTCAACCGCGCCATCGGCCCGCGCCGCGCCTACGCCGCGCGGTCGCTGCCGCTGGCGGAAGTTCGGGCCGTGGCGCACGCTACGGGGACGACGCTGAACGACGTTGTTCTTGCGCTCGCCGCCGGCGCGCTCCGCGCCTGGCTCGGCCGGCGGAACGCCCTGCCCGCCGCGCCGCTCGTCGCCTTCGTTCCGGTCTCGCTCCGGGCGGCGGGGGATGTCGCGCTCGACAACCAGATCTCCGGCATGGCCAGCGCCCTCGCCACCGATTGCGCCGATCCGGTGGAGCGGCTCCGCCGGATCGGCCGGGCCTCCCGCGCGGCGGGGCGGGCGGCGCGCGCCTTCACGCCGGGCCGGCTGCCGGCCTTCGGCGCCTCGCTCCTCGGGCTGATGCGGCAGGCGGGCCTGGCGCGGATCGCCGATTTCGCACCGGTCGCGGCGAACCTCGTCGTCGCCAACAACGCCGGGCCGCAGGCGCCGCTCTATTGCGCCGGGGCGCGTGTGGCGGCGCTCCACCCCGTCACCTTTCCGATGCATGGCGTCGGGCTCGGGATCGCGGTGCTGAGCTATGCGGGCGCGCTCGATTTCGGGCTCGTCGCCGACGCCGATCTCATCCCCGACATCGACCGCCTGGCGGACGATCTCGTCGACGCGCACCGGGCGCTCCGCGCCGCCCTAGGAGATCCGTCGGATTGAGGAGATTTCGTCGCCCGGCCGGGTAATGGAATCTCATCGCCTGGCGGCCTACCTTCCGCCGAGCCCGCGGGATTGTGCGCCCCGATCCGGGCCGGAGGGGGCGATGCCCGAGGCCGACGCCGCGCCGAGCCAGGCGCTTCTCATGCTCGAAAGTCGGGCGATCCCGGAACTGTTCAGCTTCGCCCTCGTCTGGCCTGCGCTCGCGGCCATCGCGCCGCGGGGCGACGGACAGCCGGTGATGGTGCTGCCCGGCCTCGCCAACGACGACAGCGCGACGACGCCGCTCCGCGGCTTTCTCGCCGCGCTTGGATACCCGACCTATGGCTGGGACCAGGGCGCCAATCTCGGCCCGCGCCCGGGCGTCGAGGCGGCGATGCTGCGGCGGCTGGACAAGCTGGCGGAGCAGCACGGGCGGACGGTTTCGCTGGTCGGCTGGAGCCTTGGCGGCGTCTATGCCCGCCAGATCGCGAAGATCGCGCCGGACCGGGTGCGCCAGGTGGTGACGCTGGGCGCGCCCTTCAACGGCGACCCGCGGGCGACCAACGGCTGGCGGCTCTACGAACTCGCGTCGGGCCTCCGGGCGGAGGATCAGGACGCGCATATCGGCGGCCCGCTCGCGGACCCGCCCCCGGCGCCGAGCACGGCGATCTACAGCCGCAGCGACGGCGTCTGCAACTGGCGGACCTGCCTCGAACGCATCGGCGAGATGGCGGAGAACATCGAGGTGCGCGCCAGCCATTGCGGCCTCGGCCACGACCCTGCCGCCGCCTACGCCATCGCCGACCGGCTGGCGCAGAAGGAGGGCGGCTGGACGCCCTTCGACCGCGGCGGCTTCCGCGCCTTCGTCTATCCGGAGCCGGAAAGCGCCTGAGCGGCGCGCGCCCGGATCAGCCCTTCTTGCCCTGCATCTCGGCCAGCGCGGCCTCGACGCGGGCCTTCAGCACCTCGAGCGACTGGGTTCCGCTGTCGCGCAGGATCTCGCTCATCGCCGTGGCGTTCTTCATCGTGGTCTCGAAGCTCTTGCGGGCGAATTCCGCCTGGCGCTGCATCATCGAGGTCGGGTCGCCGCCCTTCGCCGCCTCCTGCACCATGTCGGTGATCTCGGCCAGCGCCTCCTCCAGCGCGGCGCGCTGGCGGTCCATCATCGACTGCGCACCGGCGGACTGGATCGCGGCGGCTTCCTGCAGCGCCTGAAGGTTCTTGCGATGATGCTCGAGAATGTCGCCGACCTCCGGCGTCGGCAGCTTCAGATCCTTCCCGAACTTCGTGAAGAGGTCGAAGAAAGCGTTGCTCGTCTTGTCGGCCATCGCGCGCTCCTTTGAGACTCAGCGACTCATAGCACGCGATTTCGTGACGGGAAGGTCAAAGCCCGGTCGCATTCCGAAGAAGAATCGGCCGGCGGGGACCGCCGCCTTCGCCATGGCGCGCTTTGTTGCGTCGCAGCATATCCAGGCGCCTTCGGGTCGGCCAGCCCCCGCCGACACGGATATCGTTCGCAGGCGCGAAAATCATATCCTATATTTTTCCAATACTTACTCACCTTAAACGCCAAGGGCGACGTAGGGGAAAGAAAAATGTTGCAAGTGCGAAATGACGCTCCTATATGAAGCGCGTCCCGGGTCGAGCAAGCGAGCGGGACGGACCCATAGCTTGAACCGAGGATGGAGACTGACGATGGCCACCGCCAAGAAGACCGCCCCGAAGATCGAAGCCTTCGACGCCGCGAAGCTGACCGAAGGCGCCCGCGAGTACGTGTCGCGCGCCACGGTTTCGGCGAAGGAGCAGACCGAGACCGCCTACGAGAGCGCGCAGAAGTTCAACGCCGGCCTCGAGAAGACGCTGAGCCGCGCGCTGACCGGCTACGTCTCCGCGCTGAGCGACATCGCCGAGGCGACCCGCGCCAACATGATCCAGGTGATCGAGGCCGCCGAGAAGGCCGCGCAGGCGAAGACCCTCGCCGAGGCCGCGCAGATCCAGGCCGAGGCCGCCCGCGAGCTGGCGACCGCGAACTACGAGCGCTTCCGCGCCGCGTTCGCGCAGACCCGCGACGCGATGACCGAGAGCGTCGAGGCCGTCCGCGAGGGCGTCGCCGAGTTCGCGCCGGTCATGAAGAAGGCCGCCTGAGCCGACAACCCGTAAAGGGACAGTGAGCGGCCCGCCCCGTCCGGGGGCGGGCCGTTTTCGTTTCAGATCGAGCTAGGGCGTCGGAAGCAGGAACTACCTACCATTCGTTCCGACGGACACGGGCGTCATGAAGGATCGCCCAGATGTATGAAGAACCACGGACGAGTTTGCTTATCTTCCCCGGGCCTTCAATCGGCGCCAAAGCAAGCGCCTTCTCGAAGTCTGACCTTCCCAGATTGAACTCGGTTCTGCTCGGCGTAAGCATGTTGCCATGAATTTGGAAGGAAAACTCTTTTCCACTGATCGTTGAGAAACGCTCACCCTCTAGTGAGCGCAACCTCCCCCAGAGAGTGTCGATCGATGGCCTTCGTGAATGCTCTGTGCTGTTCATTAGCTTCCCACCCAGACGTCGAGATTGTATCGGCCGGCGGCGATCAGCCCGTCCAGCCATGCGGCCGAGGCCTCGGGCGCGGCGCCCGTCGCCTCGCCGTGCAGCCACTGGAGCATGCGGCGGACATCCGGCTCCATCCGCGCGCCGTCGCCGCAGACGAAGACGCGGCCGCCCGCCTCCAGCATCGGCCAGAGCTTCGCGCCATCCTCCCGCATCAGGTCCTGCACATAGGTCTTGCTCGGGCCGGTGCGGGAGAAGGCGGTGCGAAGCTCGATCACGCCCGACGCGGCCCAGGCCTCCAGCTCATCACGATAGATGAAATCCTCCTCCGGCGCGCGGCACCCGAAATAGAGGATCGCCGGGCCGAGCGGCGCGCCCTCGGCGGCCAGCGCCGCGCGCTCCTGGCAGAAGGCGCGGAACGGGGCGAGGCCGGTGCCGGGGCCGATCATCACGAGGGGGACGAACGGATCGTCCGGCAGGATGAAGTTCGCCCGCGTCGGCCGGATCGCCGCGTGGATCGCCCGGCCGGGGCCGGCCGCGGCGAGGAAGGTGGTGCAAGCGCCGCGATAGCGCCCCTCGCCGGAGAGATGCGGCCCGTCCACCACGCCGACGGTGATCGCGCATCGGTCCGCCGCCGCACGGGGCGAGGAGGAGATCGAGTAGTAGCGCGGCTGCAATGGCGCGCAGAGGCCGAGGAAATCGGCGAAGGGAAACTCGCAGGCCGGGAAGCGTTCGAGAAGGTCGAGCGCGGAGCGGCGTTTCTGCGAGACCTCCTCCCGCCAGGCCGGCCCGGCGAGCCGTTCCAGCTCCGGCTTGGAACGCGGGCATTCGGTGGCGCGGGCGAGCGCCGCGACGTCCTTCCGCGAGGCGACGCCCTGAAGCTCCAGCATCTCCGACAGCAGCTCCCGCGCCGAGAGCGGCGTATCGAGCGGCAGCGCGCCGTGCGCGCCGGTCCCGGCGGAGAGCCTCAGCCGCGTCTCCGGCCCGAGCCCGAACCGCGCCTCGACCCGCACGACCAGCGCCACTTCGTTGCGGGGGAGAACCGCGAGGTGATCGCCGGCGCGCCAGGTCATGCCGGGCTCCAGCTTCACCTCGACATGGCGGGTCGAGCGGGGGGAGCCCTCGGCCTGAAGCTCCCGGTTCTCGGCGATGGTCAGCCGCTTCGCGCCGAACTGGCGGATCAGCGCGTGCTCCGGCGCATCCTCGATGAATTCGACGCGGTAGCGGGGGCCCGCCTCCGGCGCCGATCCGAGGTCGAGCGAGAGGCCGAAGGCGGCGGCGAGGGCGGGGAAAAGACCTCCGATCCAGCGCTCGGCCGCCTCGTCGATGTCCTCCTTGGCGTCGGTCTCCGCCCGGGGCGCGACGCGGCGCGCGCCGATCCGCTCCAGCGCGGCGTCGATCCGGCGCGGCACCGCCTGGAAGGTGGCGGACCAGTCCGAATGGCCGCAGCCGAGCACGGCGTAGGAGACGCCCTCGCCGGCCCCTTCGGGCGCCCCTTCCACCCATTCGAGAAAGGCGACGGCGTTGTCGGGCGGCGCGCCGTTATAGGAGGCGCAGGCGACGATCACCGCGCCCTTCTGCGGCAGCCGGCCGGCGAATTCGTCAAGCGGGGCGAGCGTGGTCTCGAAGCCGGCGGCCTCGGCGCGGCGGGCGATCTCGCGCGCGAATTCCTCGGTCGTGCCGAGATTCGAGCCGAAGAGGACGAGCGCCGGCGCGCCATGGGTCGGCCGCGCGGCGGCGCCGGCGAGGCTTTCGGCCGGCGCCTCGGCATGGTCCACCCCGCCCGGCACGAGGCGGGAGCGGGTGATCTCCGGCCGGAGCCGCACCTTCATGCGGAACCCGTCCGGCTTGATCGAGAGGCTTTCGCGGATCTTCAGCCGATAGTTCGCGTGGTCGATCAGCTCGAACCGCTGGAGGATCATGCCGATCGCCAGCGTCGCCTCCTGGATCGCGAATTGCCGGCCGATGCAGGCGCGCTTGCCGTTGCCGAAGGGCTTGTAGGCGTGGGCCGGGCGGCCGGCCATCGCGTCGCGGCTGAACTGCTCCGGATCGAAGGCCTCGGCGTTCTCGCCCCAGACCGACTTGTCCCGGTGGAGCATCAGGGTGAGAAGCGTGGTGAAGGCGCCCTTCTTCAGCTTGTAGCGGCCGCCGAGAAGCTCGTCCTCATAGGGGCTGAGGGCGATGGCGGGGGCGGTGGGCCAGAGCCGCAGCGCCTCGAAGAGGATCTGCTGGATGTAGGTGAGCCGGTTCACCTCGCGGATCGTCGGCTGCACCGCGATGTCCCGCCCCAGCACCTCGTCCACCTCGCGGTAGGCCCGCTCAAGCACGTCCGGGTGGTTGAGGAGGAAGTAGAGCGTGAAGGACATCAGGCCCGAGGTCGTCTCGTGCCCGGCGATCAGGAAGGTGTTGATCTGGTAGCGGATGTTCTCGTCGGAGAGGCTCTCGCCGGTGGTCCGGTCGACGCCTTCGAGCATGTAGTTGAGAAGGTCGTTCGCCGCCTTGCCGCCGCCCTTCCGGCGTTCGGCGATGATGTCGTCCACCAGCTTGTTCATGTAGGCGGCGTCGGCCTCGAGCTGTCGAAGCCGGCGGCGGAGCACGGTCTGCTCGAAGGGGAGGCCCCGCTGCACCATGCAGGTCTCGAGCGACCGGGTCAGCGCGTCGATGAACGGGTGATAGTCGCGCCGGTAGAAGGAGTTGAAACGGTAGTCGAAGCCGCAGAGGCCGATCGTGTCGAGGGCCACGGCGGTCATGTCGTGGACGACGTCGATTTCGTCGTCGGCGTTCAGCCGTTCCCACTTGGCGCAGAGCTGCCCGACCACGTCGAGCATCATCGGCATGTAGTTGTTCATCGCCCGGCGCGAGAAGGTCGGCAGCAGGATGTTGTGCGCCTTGCCCCAGTTCTCCGCGTCGCTGTCGGCGGTGAAGAGCCCGTCGCCGGCGATGACGCGGACCCGGCGGAGCGAGCCCCGCACCGCCTTGTCGAAGCGCCGCTCGTCGCAGAGCTCGGCGACGAGATCGGCCCCGGAGACGACGACGATGGGCGTGCCCATCATGTCGAGCCGGAAGATCGGCCCCATCCGGCGCGTCATCTCCATCAGGCCCTGGAGCGGCCGGTCCTTGTCCACCGTCAGCATGTTGCCGATGATCGGCCGCTTCGGCGGCTCCGGGATGAGGCCCGCGTTCGCGATCACGCCCGTCGCCATCGTATCGCTCCCGCATGGATCGGCGGCCCGTCCGCGCGGGCCCGAGTCAAGGGCGCCCGGGCCGTCCGGTCAATCCGCGGGGACGAGCCGCCAGAGCTTTCCCGTCTCGCCGACGGGCACGCCCTGCGCCGTGGTGAGGAGAAGGATTTCCCCTTCGGCGTCGACGCCGAGCGAATGGAGCCGCTGATCGAGTTCGAGGAGGGGCTCGACCGGCCAGGTCCGGTCCGCCAGCGGCCAGGCGACGAGGACGAGGCCGGAGGGCTCGGCGATCCGCGCGGAGAAGTCGCCGAAGACGAGGGCGCCGCGGAGCGCCGGGATCGCAGCGCCGCGATAGATCATGCCCCCGACATTGGCCGAGCCGAGCGGCTTCGCCTCGACCTTCGCGATCGGCAGGCCGGCCGCCCAGTTGGCGTATTCGACCACCGGGTCGCGGTAGGCGAAGCCGAGCGCGTCCTCCCTGGCGCAGGTCGCCGGCGGATCGAACGCGCGGGCGCGGTCGAAGCAGTGCGTGCCCTCCTTCGCCGCCCAGCCGTAGTTTCCGGGCTCGTTGACGCGGAAGATCGTCTCCCAGAGCGTCTCGGCCACGCCATTGACGAAAAGACCGCCGCTTTGCCCGTCCACGGCGATGCGGAACGGGTTGCGGAACCCCCAGGCCCAGATCTCCGCCCGCGCCGAAGCCTCGCCGACAAACGGGTTGTCGGGCGGGACAGCGTAGGCGAGCCCGGGATCGGGCCGGGCGTCCACGTCGATCCTGAGGATCTTGCCGTGGAGGCGGCTCATGTCCTGCGCCCAGGAATCGTAGTGGTGAAACTCGGCGAGGAGGCGGAACGGGTCCTCCGCGATCGGGTCCCCCTTCGGCCGGCTCGAATCCGCCGGCGGCGGGGTCCAGACCTCGGGCACGCCGTGAACGCCGCCGCCATCGCCGACGCCGACATAGAGCATTCCGTCCGCGCCGAAGGCGAGGCCGCCGCCATTGTGCTTCCGGTTGATCCAGTCGATCTCGATCAGCACCCGCTCGCGGGCCGTATCCACCGCCTCCGACGTCGCCGGGAATTCCGAAAGCCGCCAGGTGTGGGCGGTCGAGCCGGTCCAGGGCGAGCCTTCCCGCCGTTTCGCCGCGTAGGTGACGAAGACGCGCCCGTCGCGCGGGAAGTTCGGATGGAGCGCGAGGGACCAGAGGCCGCGCTCGTCGAAGGCCGGGAGGAGCGGCGAGAGCCGGTCCCGCAGGTCGAGAAAGGGCGCGCCGGCGCGGGCGCCGTCGGGCGCGAGGCGCCAGACGAGCCCGGTCTGCTCGCCGACGAGGAGCGCGCCGCCCGGCCCCGGTTCGGCGAAGATCGGCGCGGAAAAGCCGTCGGCGACGAGCGCTGCGCGGAGCGCGGGCTCCGCCGCCTGCGGCGCGAACGGCAGGGCGGCGAGAAGAAGGGCGAACAGGGCGCGGCGCATGGCGGCCTCCGAGGTGGCGCGGAAGCGAAGCCTAGCGTGAAGGCCGCGCGCCGTCCCCTCCCTTCATTCGGCCGGCTGGCCGGCCCCGAGTTCCGCCGCCAGCATCTTCTCGACATGGCCGCGCGGCGTCGTGAACCGGGCGAGCAGGTCGTAGAGCACCGGCGTGACGAAGAGCATCAGCACCGTCGCCATGCTGAGCCCGGCGATGACGACGGTGCCGATCGCCACCCGGCTTTCCGAGCCCGCGCCCTGGGCGAGGATCAGCGGCACGGCGCCGAGCACGGTGGCGATCGAGGTCATCAGGATCGGCCGGAGCCGGACCACGGCGGCCTCGACCACCGCCTCCCGCACCGTCTTCCCCTCGTCGCGAAGCTGGTTGGCGAACTCGACGATGAGGATGCCGTTCTTGGCGATGAGGCCGATGAGGAGGATCACGCCGATCTGCGAATAGACGTTGAGCGATAGCCCGCCGAGCGCCAGCGCATAGACCGCGCCGGCGAGGCCGAGCGGCACCGTCAGCATGATCGCCACCGGGTGGACGAAGCTTTCGAACTGCGCCGCGAGGACGAGGAAGACGATGAGGAGCGCCATGCCGAAGACGAAGCCCGCCCCCGCCTCCTGGTCCTTGAAGGCGCGGGACTGGCCCTCGTAGCCGAGCGCCGCCTCGGCCGGGAGGATCTCCGCCGCCGCCTGTTCGAGATAGGCGAGCGCGGCGCCGAGGCTGTAGCCCTCCGCCAGCGCCGCTTCGAGCTGGATCGAGGGCAGCCGGTCATAGCGCCGAAGCTCCGGCGCCGCCGCGCTCTCGCCAAGCTCGACCAGCGCGCCGAGCGGCACCAGCGTCACCCCGTCGCCGGCCCGGACGAAGATGTTGGAGATGTCGGAGGGGTTGCGCCGGTCCTCCGCCTCGGCCTGCATCAGCACCGGGTACTCGCGGCCGCGGCTGACGAAGGTGGTCGCCTCGCGGGAGGCGAACATGGTCTGGAGCGTGGAGGCGATGGTCTCGGCCGAGACGCCGAGATCGTCGGCCCGCGCGCGGTCGATCTCGACATCGAGCTGCGGCAGCGTCTCCTCGTAGTCGAGCTCCGGATTGACGAGGCCCGGATTGTCCCGCGCCGCGGCGAGAAGGGCGGCGGCCCAGAGCTTGACGCTCTCGAAATCCGGGCCGCCGATCACCACCCGCACCGGGGTGCTGGAGCCGCGAAGGCCGAGCCCCGCCGGCGTGACCGGAAAGCCGCGCGCGACGGTGACCGACGCCATCTTCGGCGCCAGCTCCCGAACCATGCCGGAGATGTTGCGGCTCCGCTCCTCCCATGGGGCCATGCGGAACACGACGAAGGAGCGATAGGCGCGGCCGAAACTGCCGGAGAAGGTGAAGACGGCGGCGACCTCGCCGCTTTCGAGATAGGGCGTGAGGATACGCTCCACCTGCCGCGCGGCGACGTCGGTATGCTCCAGCGTCGAGCCCTGCGGCGCGGTGAGCGGCACGAAGCCGACGCCACGGTCTTCCGGCGGCGTCAGCTCCCGCGGGAGGGACTGGTAGACCGGCACGGCCGCCAGCGTCGCGCCGATGGCGAGCGCCATCACCACGAGCGGCGCGTTCACCGAGGCGGTGACGAGCCGGCGATAGACGCGGGAGAGGAACCCTTCCCGCGCTTCGGCCACGGGGCGGCCTTTCCGCGGGCTCAGGAGCTTCGAGGCGAGCGCCGGGCAGGCGGTGAGGGCGACGAAGGTGGAGATGGCGACCGCGCTCGCCATCACCCAGCCGAACTCTATGAAGAGCCGCCCGACCTGCCCCGGCAGGAAGGAGAGCGGCACGAAGACGGCGATCAGCGTGACCGAGGTGGCGAGGACGGCGAAGGTCACCTGCCGCGTGCCGCGGAAGCTCGCGGCGAGCGGGCTTTCGCCCATGTCGATCCGACGCTGCACATTCTCCAGCACCACGATGGCGTCGTCCACCACAAGGCCGATGGCGAGGAGGAGCGCGAGAAGGGTGAGCGTGTTCACCGAGAAGCCGAAAGCGCCGATCAGGATGAAGCAGCCGACGAGCGCGACCGGGATGGTGATGGCCGGCACCAGCGTCGCCCGGAACGATCGGAGGAAGAGGAGGATCACGAGAACGACGAGGCCGAGCGCCTCCATCAACACCTTCAGCACGCCCTTGATCGAGGCGTCGATGAAGATGGCGTCGTCCGAGCCGACCGAGATCTCCATCCCGTCCGGCAGGGTCGGCGCGATGCGCTCGATCTCGGCCCGGACGGCGTTGGAGATCGCCACGGTGTTAGCCTGGCTCTGCCTCAGGACGGCGATGCCGATGGCGTCCTTTCCGTCGGAGCGGACGATGGTGGAGTCGTCCTCCACCCCAGCCGCCACGCGCGCCACGTCGCCGAGCCGCACCGGGTAGCCGGCGACGCTGTCGATCACCACGTCGCGGAAATCGTCGAGCGAGCGGAGCCGGCTGTTGAGCCGCACGGTGAGCTGGCGCTCGACCGACTTCACCTCGCCGGCCGGGAGCTCCACATTGTTTCGCTTCAGCGCGGTCTCGACATCGGCGACGGTGAGGTTCCGCGCGGCGAGCGCGCGCCGGTCGAGCCAGATGCGCACCGCAAAGGGCCGCGCGCCATAGATCGTCACGTTGGCGACGCCATCCAGGGTCGAAAGGCGGTCCTTCACGTAGCGGTCGACATAGTCGGTGATCTCGGCCGTCGTCATCTCGGTCGAGGTGACGGCAAGGCGCATCACCGGGTCGGCGTCGGAATCGGCCTTCACCACCTGCGGCTGGTCCGCCTCGTCCGGCAGCTGGGAGATGATCCGGCCGACCGCGTCGCGCACGTCGTTGGCGGCGATGTCGACGTTCCGCCCCGTCTCGAACTCGATCGTGGTGCGGGCGCGGCCCTGCCGGCTTTCGGAGGAGATCGAGCGGATGCCGGCGACGGAGGCGACGGCGCCCTCCACCTTCTCGGTGATGTCGGTGTCGACCACCTCGGGCGCGGCGCCGCGATATTCGGTGGTGACGGTGACGACGGCCGTATCGACGTCGGGCAGCTCCCGCACCGGCAACTCGCGAAGCGCGGCGACGCCGAAGACGACGATCAGAAGGTTGGCGACCGCGGCGAGGACGGGGCGGCGGACCGAAAGATCGGAAAGCGTCATGACTTCGGCGCCCCGTCTGGCGCCGGCCCGCCTACGATCTTCACCGCGCCGCCGTCGCGCACTGCGGCCAGGCCGCGGATCACCACGATCTCGCCGTCCGAGAGCCCTTCGCGAATGGCGATCACGCCCTCGGTGCGGAGCCCGGTCGTCACCTTCCGCCGCTCCGCCTTTTCATCCGAGACCACAAAGACATAGGTCGCGCCGGCCTGGGCGACGACGGCTTCCTCCGGCGTCACCAGCGCCTCCTCCTCCGAAATCGTGAGGGAGAGCGACATGAACATGCCGGCCGGCAGCTCCCCCTTCGGATTCGGGATCGTCGCGCGCACCCGGAAGGCGCGGGAGACCGGGTCCACCCGGCTGTCGATGGCGAAGACCTCGCCGGTGAATACGCGGCTTGGGAAGGCCGCCGCCTCGGCGGAGACGGCCATGCCGGGCCGGATCTCGGCGAAGAGCGTCTCCGGCAGGGAGAACTCGATCTCGACCGAAGAAAGATCGTCGAGCCGCGTCAGCATGGTGGCGGCGTCGACCCGCGCGCCGAGATCGACCTCGGAGAGCCCGACCTGACCGGCGAAGGGGGCGCGGATCGTCCTGTCCTCCAGCCGCCGGCGGGCCCGTTCTAGATCGGCCTCGGCGACGGCCAGCGTGGCGACGGCCTGGTCGACCGCGCTTTCCGCCACGGCGTTGGTCTTCAGGAGGCGCTGCGCCCGGTCGGCGGATTGCCGGCGCTCCAGCACCATCGCCTCGGCCTCGGCGTAGTCCGCCCGCTCGATCTCGTCGTCGAGACGGGCCAGCACGTCGCCGGCGCCGACCCGGACGCCGGGCGAGACCGCAAGCTCGACGATGCGCCCCGCGGCGAGCGGCCGGATCTCGACCGACTGGCGCGCCCGCGCGGTCCCCACCGCCTCGACCGTCCGGCGCAGGATCCGGCGCTCGGCCGCCGCGACCTCGACCGACGCCGTCCGCGCGCCGCGCGCCGGGCCGCTCGCCGTCGCCTCCGCGCCGCCAAAATATTCGCTCCAGGCGAGGAAGCCGCCATAGCCCAGCCCCGCCAGGACGACGAGGATCGCCAATTGTCGCCAGATCGCCACGAAACCCGCTCGCCTCCACACCGGTCGCCGCCGGTTGAACGTAGCCTGCGCGGTGGTTCCGGTCGATGTGCGTCGAACCGCCGCGCGATTCCGTGAAGCCGGGGCGCGGCTCCGCCGCCGTGCTCCGCCCGGCCGGCCCGCTCCC
>CALFYQ010000068.1 GCA_937952085.1 uncultured Paracoccaceae bacterium
GACCCCTATCATCTCATCTTCGCGATCTGGTCGACGACGCAGCACTACGCCGATTTCGACCCGCAGGTGCGCGCCGTGCTGGGCGGCTCGGACGATGCGCGCTTTCATGACGCGGCGCGGTTCCTGCGCTCGCTCTTCCTCGACGGGCTGCGGCCGGACTGAGCCGGGGTCGCCCGGTCAGCGCCGCGCGAAATCCGGCCCGGTGAGAAGCCCGCGCGCGGCCTCGGGCGATTTCGCCTCGGCCAGCGCCTCCAGCCAGTCCGCCGTCGCCGGGTCAGCCCAGGGGCCGGGGCCGACGATGAACGCGACGACCTGGCCGAACCGGTCGATCACCAGCGTCGTCGGCGTGCCGTTGAGCCCGATCGCGGCGGCGAGCGCGCCCGTCCCCTCATGCAGCGGCGCGAGGCCCGGGGCGAGCGCGGCGAGGTCGGAGGCGACGCCCTCCGCCGTCGCCGGCTCGTCGATCGCGACAGCGAGAAACGTGACGGGCGCCGCCGCCATCTCCTCCGCCAGCGCGGCGAATTTCGGCAGGTCCCGCTTGCAGATCGAGCACCAGGTTGCCCAGAGCATCGCCACCGTCGTCTCGCCCCGGCCGGAAAGTCGCGCCTTGCCGCCGCGAAGATCGGTGAGCGCCACATCGGGGGCCGCCACCGCGCGCGCCACCGGCCGGGCGCGCTCCGAGAGGAGGCCCCCGTCCGGCGGCCCGAAGGCGCGAAGCGCGAACTGGCTCGCGGCCAGAAGCGCCGCGAGGCCGGCCGCGACGAGGATCACGCGCATGGAGGCTCCCTTGTTCCGCGGCGCATTCTATGGCCCTAGGAGCGGCGATACGAGCTTCGGAGGCTTCACGAGATGGCGAACGGCCCGAAGCGGGACGGGAATCTGGAGGGGGAGGGCCTGGCCCCCTTCTTCTGGCGGGACCGCCCGCTCGACGAACTGTCGCGTGCCGAATGGGAGGCGCTCTGCGACGGCTGCGGCCGCTGCTGCCTCCTGAAGCTGGAGGACGAGGACGACGGCGCGGTGCACTACACCGACGTCCATTGCCGGCTCTTCGACGCGAACACCTGCCGCTGCGGCAACTACGCGCTCCGCGCCCAACTGGTGAAGGGCTGCGTGACGCTGACGCCCGAAGGGCTGGAGCGGGACAAGGACTGGCTGCCGCGCACCTGCGCCTATCGCCGGCTCGCCGAGGGGAAGGACCTGCCGCGCTGGCACTGGCTCGTCTCCGGCAGCCGGGAGACGGTGCGCGAGGCCGGAATCGCGATCGAGCCGGGCTCGGTGGTTCCCGAATGGGAGGTCCCCGAGGACGAGTGGGAAGAGCATGTGATCGAAGGGATCGTCTGAATGTGGTTCACCTCCGACAACGCCGCGCCGGCGGCCCCCGAGGTTCTGGCCGCGCTGGCCCGCGCCAACGAGGGGCCGGCGATGGCCTATGGCGCCGACGCCGAGGCGGAGCGCGCCCGGGCCATGGTGCGGGAGGTGCTGGAGGCGCCGGAGGCGGCGGTCCACTTCGTCGCCACCGGCACGGCGGCGAACGCGCTGGCGCTGGCCACGCTGACGCCGCCCTGGGGCGCGGTCTTTTGCCATGAGGCGGCGCATATCGAATGCGACGAGTGCGGCGCGCCGGAGTTCTTTACCGGCGGCGCGAAGCTGGTGACGGTTTCGGGCGCGCATGGGCGGATGGACGGCGCCGGGCTCGCGGCGGCGCTGAAGGGCGCCGGCGGCGGGGTTCACCATGTCCAGAAGGGCGCGCTCTCGCTGACCCAGGCGACCGAGGCCGGCACGAACTATTCCGCGACCGACCTCGCGGTGCTGGCGGCGATGGGGAAGGCCGAGGGCGTTCCGGTCCATCTCGACGGCACCCGCTTCGCCAACGCCATCGTCGCCACCGGCGCGCGCCCGGCCGAGATGAGCTGGAAGGCGGGCGTCGACATCCTCTGCCTCGGCTTCACCAAGAACGGCGCGATCGCCGCCGAGGCGGTGGTCTTGTTCGACGACAAGCTGGCCTGGGAGTTCGAGCTTCGTCGGAAGCGCGGCGGGCACCTCTTCTCGAAGATGCGGTTCGTGGCGGCGCAGGTCTCCGCGCTCCTCGAAGACGGACTCTGGCTGAAGCTAGCCGGCCACGCCAATGCGATGGCGACGGCGCTGGGCGAGGGGCTCGCCGCCGTGCCGGGCGCGCGGCTCCTCCACCCGGTCGAGGCCAATCTCGTCTTCGCCGACATTCCCGCGACGGCGAACGCGGCGGCGCGGGCCAAGGGCGCGGCCTATTACGAGATGCCGGGCGCCCCTGAGGGCTTCGTCCGCATCCGCCTCGTCGCCTCGGGCGCGACGCGGGCGGAGGAGGTGGAGGGGCTGCTCGCGGCGTTCCGCGCGGGTTAGGGCGTTGCCCCCCATCCGCCCGGCCTGAACGGCGCGCCAAGGGCCGCGACCGAGCCTTGGAGGGCGCTAAGCGGTTCAGCGGCCGTGCTTGATGGCGCCGCCCCGAAAGACGGTGGAGCTTCTCGATCCGGCGGAGGGCGCCCGACCCCGGGATGGGTCGGTCGCGGCCCGTGCTGGTCGCACGCGCCAAGGCTGGTGACGCGCGCGGCTCGTCCCGCAGGTCGCAAGGGGAAACGGGGCGCGTCACCCGATTTCATCCGGCGGCGAGGCGCGCTAGAAACGCCGCGGGAGGAGCCGACATGAACGCGGAACGCCAGCCCCTGATCCTGCGCGAGGACGAAGCGGGGATCGCGCGCCTTACGCTCAACCGCCCCGGCGCGCGGAACGCGCTCTCGCGGCCGCTGATGGCGGCGCTTTCGGCCATGCTGGACGAGATCGAGGCGGACAGGGCGGTCCGTGTCGTCGTGATCGCCGGCGCGGGGCCGGGCTTCTGCGCCGGGCACGATCTCCGCGAGGTCCGCGCCAATCCCGGCCGCGCCTTCTACGAGGCGCTCTTCGCCGAATGCTCGGCGCTGATGATGAAGGTCCAGCGGCTGCGTCAGCCGGTGATCGCCGAGGTTCACGGCGTCGCCACCGCCGCCGGCTGCCAGCTCGTCGCGACCTGCGATCTCGCGGTGGCGGATCCGGATGCCCGCTTCGCGACGCCGGGTGTCAACATCGGCCTTTTCTGCAGCACGCCCGCCGTGGCACTTACCCGCAACGTGGCCTACAAGCACGCCATGGAGATGCTGTTCACCGGCGAGCTGATCG
>CALFYQ010000069.1 GCA_937952085.1 uncultured Paracoccaceae bacterium
GTCACTTCGAGCGGGTAGACGGCGACGGTCAGCTTCTCCCAGCCGTCGCCCTTGCGGTATTTCAACGTCTCGTAGTCGCCGAGATGCTGGGGGTGGACGATGCCCTTCACCCCGGCCTCCTCCCAGGCCTCGATCGCCGCGCTTTCGGGCTCGCCCTTGTCGGCGAAGATGTTGCCCTTGGGCGGCGTCCAGCGGCCGGTGCGGCGCGTGGTGACGAGGAGGAAGTCCATTCCCTTCCGCTGCTCGCGAAAGCAGAGCGCGGCGACCTGCCGCGCGGTAGGCTCGCCGAGCGCGGCGAAGAGCCGCGAGAGCTGTGTCTTGACGTCCGGGAACATGCCACGGGCACATAAGCGGCGATTTCTTAAAAGTCGATGCACAGCGTCACGCGGCCGCGTCTTTTCCGGCCGTTGCCGCTGCGGCGCCGTTGGTCTAGACGGGCCGGAAACCAGACGGAGGAGCGGAACATGGTCGCGGAACTGACCCACTTCATCGACGGCGCGCATGTGAAGGGCCGGTCGGGCCGCTTCGCGGATGTCTACAACCCCGCCACCGGCGAGGTGCAGGCGAAGGTTCCGCTCGCCTCGGTCGAGGAAGTGGATGCGGCGGTCCGCTCCGCCGCGGCGGCGCAGCCGGCCTGGGCCGCGGTCAACCCGCAGCGCCGCGCCCGCGTGCTGATGGAGTTCGTCCGGCTCCTCCACCGCGACATGGACAAGCTCGCCGAGGCGCTCTCGCGTGAGCACGGCAAGACCATCCCCGACGCCAAGGGCGACGTGATCCGCGGCCTCGAGGTCGCCGAGTACTGCATCGGCGCGCCGCAGATGCTGAAGGGCGAATACACCGAGGGCGCCGGCCCCGGCATCGACATCTACTCGCTCCGCCAGCCGCTCGGCGTCGCCGCCGGCATCACGCCGTTCAACTTCCCCGCCATGATCCCGATGTGGAAGTTCTGCCCGGCCATCGCCTGCGGCAACTCCTTCATCCTGAAGCCCTCGGAGCGGGACCCGTCGGTGCCGCTGATGCTGGCCGAGCTGATGATGGAGGCCGGCCTGCCGAAGGGCGTGCTCAACGTCGTCAATGGCGACAAGGTCTCGGTCGACGCGATCCTCGACCATGAGGGGATCGGCGGCGTCGGCTTCGTCGGCTCCACCGCTATCGCGCATTACGTCTATTCGCGCGGCACCGCGGCGGGCAAGCGGGTGCAGTGCTTCGGCGGCGCCAAGAACCATATGATCGTCATGCCCGACGCCGACATCGACCAGGCGGTGGACGCGCTGATCGGCGCCGGCTACGGCGCGGCGGGCGAGCGCTGCATGGCGGTCTCCGTCGCGGTGCCGGTCGGCGAGGCGACGGCGGATGCGCTGATCGAGAAGCTGATCCCCCGCGTCGAGAAGCTGAAGATCGCCCCCTACACCGCCGGGAACGACGTGGACTTCGGCCCGCTGGTGACGAAGGAGGCGCAGGCGCGCGTCCTCGGCCTCGTCGACAAGGGCGTCTCCGAGGGCGCGAAGCTCGTCGTCGACGGCCGCGGCTTCAGGATGCAGGGCTACGAGAACGGCTTCTTCGTCGGCGGCTGCCTCTTCGACCATGTCACCAAGGACATGGACATCTACAAGACCGAGATCTTCGGCCCGGTGCTCTCAACCGTCCGCGCCAAGACCTATGAGGAGGCCATCGGCCTCGCCATGGACCACGAATACGGCAACGGCACCGCGATCTTCACCCGGGACGGCGATACGGCGCGGGACTTCGTGAGCCGGGTCAATGTCGGCATGGTCGGCGTCAACGTGCCGATCCCGGTGCCGCTCGCCTACCACACCTTCGGCGGCTGGAAGAAATCGGTCTTCGGCGACCTCAACCAGCACGGCCCGGACGCCTTCCGCTTCTACACCCGGACCAAGACCGTCACCTCCCGCTGGCCCTCGGGCATCAAGGAAGGCGCGGAGTTCTCGATCCCGACGATGAAGTAAGGCGGGCGGGCGCCCCGCCCGCCCCTCGGCCCGGGCGACCAGCCCGGGCCGCGACCGACCCATGCCGGGGTCGGGCGCCCTCCGCCGGCTCAAGAAGCCAAGCCGGAATTCGGGGCGACGCCATGAAGCACGGCCGACCAATCGTCATGGCGCCCTCCCTGGGTCGGCGGCGTCCCATTGCGCTTGGATCAGGCGCCTGCAAGCGCCGAGAAGCCTGATCCGGCCGGTTGGCGCCGCCGATCCCGCTTGCGCGGCGGCGCGGCGCGGGCAAGGCTCCGCGCATGGCGGCGGACCCAGAATTCAGCATTGGCGTCGAGGAGGAATACCTTCTCGTCGATCTCGAAAGCTTCAGCCTCGCGGAGGCGCCGCCCGGCCTGATGGAGGCCTGCGCGGCGGAACTCGAAGGCCAGGTTTCGCCGGAATTCCTGCAATGCCAGATCGAGATCGGCACCAAGGTCTGCCGCGCGGTCGGCGAGGCGCGGGAGGAGCTTCGACGGCTCCGCGCGGTCGTGGCGCGGGAGGCGAAGCGCTTCGGCCTCGCCCCGATC
>CALFYQ010000070.1 GCA_937952085.1 uncultured Paracoccaceae bacterium
GGGGGCGGCGGCCCGCCCCATGATGCCGGGCGAAGGCGGGGACGCGGAGGTCGCATGGCGGCGGACCGGAGGCGGGGCGAGTTCGAGCAGCCGGTCCGGCAGCTGATGATGATGCTCGCCGCGCTGGTCGCGGTGAGCGTGGCGGCCTGGGTTCTGCACAAGCCGATCGAGCAGGTCTTCCTCGCCAATGTCGGGCTGAACGCCCTGATCGGCTTCGTCTTCGCGATCGGCCTTGCGGCGGTGTTCTGGCAGGTGCTCTCGCTCCTGCGGGCGGTGACCTGGATCGAGGGCTTCGCCATCGACCGGCCGGGCCATGAATTCGTCGAGCCGCCGCGGATCCTGCGCTCGCTCTCGCGGCTTCTGTCCGACAGCCGGGCGCGGAAGGCGCTGACCGCGACCTCGACCCGCTCGATCCTCGACAGCGTGGCGACCCGGATCGACGAGAGCCGGGACATCACCCGCTACATCGTCAACCTCCTGATCTTCCTCGGCCTCCTTGGCACCTTCTGGGGCCTGTCGCTGACCGTGCCGGAAGTGGTGAACACGATCCGCTCGCTGAAGCCGGATGCGGGCGGCGGGATCAATTTCGACCAGCTGATGAACGGGCTGGAGAACCAGCTCGGCGGCATGGGCACGGCCTTCGCCTCCTCGCTGCTCGGCCTCGCGAGCTCGCTCGTGGTCGGGCTTCTGGAGCTCTTCGCCAACCGGGCGCAGAACCAGTTCTACCGGGAGCTCGAGGACTGGCTCGCCTCGATCACCCGCATCTCGATCACCGGGGACGCGGCGGATGGCGACCAGATCCGGGTGGCGGCGGAGCTGATCGAGTCGAATTCCGGGCAGATCTCGGAGCTGACGGCGCTCGTCGCCGAGATGTTCGCCCGCGCCGAACAGAACGACCGGGAGCGGGCGGAGGCGGCCGAGAGCGCCGCCCGGCAGGCCGGGCCGGCGCCGGACCCGGAGGCGGCGGCGCGGCAGATCGAGCTTCTCTCCCGCATCGCCGAGCGGATCGAGGCGGCGCCGACCGCCGTCACCGGCGGCGGCGCGCTCTCGGAGGAGGCGGAGGCGCGGCTTCGCAGCATCGACCGTTCCCTCCTCCGCCTCTCGGAAGAGCTGGCGATCGGCCGGCAGGACGCGATCCAGGAGATCCGGGCCGAGCTAGGCGGCCTGGCGCGGGCGCTCGGGCTTCTGGCCGAGCGACTCGGGAGGGGCTAGGTGGCCTCCGCCCGCCTCATGGGCCGCACCCGGGGGGAGACGGGCATCTGGCCGGGCTTCGTGGACGCGATGACCGCGCTCCTGCTCGTGCTGATGTTCGTGCTTTCGATCTTCATGCTGGTGCAATTCGTGCTCCGCACCCAGGTGACCGGGCAGCAGGAGCGGCTGGAGCGGCAGGAGCGGCAGCTTGGCGAACTCGCCTCGCAGCTCTCCTCGCTCTCCAACGTGCTGGCGATGGAGGTGACGCGGAGCGAGGACATCGGCTCACAGCTCGAGGTCGCGCGGGCGACGCTGGTGGACCGGGAGGCGGAAATCGGCCGGCTTTCCGCGCTTTCCGCAGCATTGGCCGGGGACAAGGAGGCGCTCGAAGGCCGCGTCGCCTCCTTCGAGGCGCAGGTCGCCTCACTCCTTGCGGAGCGTGACGGCCTCCAGGGCCGGGTCGCCACGCTGGAGGACGAGAAACAGGCCGAGATCGACGCGAAGGCGGCCCTGAACCTCGCCCTCGCACGGGCGCGCGACGAGATCGACGAAGCGGCCGAGGCCGCCCGCCGGGCCGCCGCCGAGCGGGAGGCCCTGGAGGCGCTGACCGCCACGCTCCGCGCCGAGAAGGGCGCGGCGGAGGAGGCGATCTCGAAGCTGGAGGCGGACCGGGCGGCGGACCTCGCCCTCCTCGCCGCGACCGAAAAGGCGCGGGACGCGGCGCAGGCCGAGACCGAGGCGGAGAGGGCGGCGCGGGCCGAGGCGCTGGCGCGGGCGGCCGATCTGGAGGCGAAGCTGACGGAGGAGGAGCGGCTCCGCATCGCCTCCGCCGCCGCGGCCGAGGCGCTCCGCGACAGGCTGAAGAGCGCGGACGCCGAGCTGACCGCGATGACGCTGGCGCTGGAGGAGAAGCGCCGCGAGGCGGAGGAGACGCTGACGCTTCTGGCCGCCGCGCAGGAGGCGCGCGCCAGGATCGAGACCGAGCTGACCGACGAGGAGGCGGAGCGGCGGCGGCAGGAGGGCCTTCTCGCGCTGGCCCAGAGCACGCTGGCGGAGCGGGACGCGACCGTCTCCGACCAGTCGAAGGAGCTGGCGCTCCTCAACGAGCAGGCGGCGGAGCTGCGGGCGCAGCTCGGCGAGCTTTCCGCCCAGCTCGACGCGGCGGAGGCGGCGGACAAGGCGGCGGGGGTGGAGATCACCAGCCTCGGCCAGCGGCTCAACGCGGCGCTGGCGCGCGAGGCGGCGCTGAAGGCGCGCGAGCTCGAACGGGTGAAGGCGGAGAAGGAAAGCCTCGAAAGCTATCGCTCCGAGTTCTTCGGCGAAATGCGCAAGGCGCTGGGCGACCAGCAGCGCATCCGCATCGTCGGCGACCGCTTCGTGTTCCAGTCCGAAGTGCTGTTCGAAACGGGGTCGGCCGAGCTTGGCGAGGCCGGGCGGGCGGAGCTTTCCCGCCTCGCCGGCGCGCTCCGCGAGGCGATCCGGCGCATCCCGGCCGGGATCGACTGGATCCTCGTCGTCGAGGGCCATACCGACAACGTGCCGCTCACCGGCGCGACCGGCCGCTATCGCGACAACTGGGAGCTGAGCCAGGGCCGCGCCCTTTCGGTAGTGAAATACCTCACCGACATCGAGGGCCTGCCGGCGGACAGGCTCGCCGCGCTCGGCTACGGCGAATACCAGCCGATCGACCCGGCCAACACGCCGGAGGCGCGGGCGCGGAACCGTCGGATCGAGCTGAAATTCGCCGAGAAGCCGGGCTCCGCCGGCGAGTAGCGCCAAATTTCGTGAGATTCCGCACGGGGCGGAAGGCCGTCATGGTTTCCGCTCCGCCATGAAGGCGCCATATTCTTTCCGACAGGGATGAAATCATGGGCGCTTTCCGATGATCGCTCGCCTCTATGCCGCCGGAGCCGCGGCGCTGCTTCTCTTCCCCTCCGCCGCGCTGGCCGCGGCAGAGCGCGTCGCGCTCGTCATCGGCAATTCCCGCTACGAGTGGCAGGCGCCGCTGACCAACCCGAAGAACGACGCGGACCGGATGGAGGCGACGCTCGCCCGCATCGGCTACGAGGTGACGCGGCTCGACGATCTCGGCGAGAACGACATGATGCGCGCCCTCGCCGATTTCGCTGACGAGGCGGACAAGGCCGAGGTGGCGCTCGTCTACTATTCCGGCCACGGCATGGAGATCGGCGGGCGCAACTACGTCATCCCGGTGGACGCGCAGCTCCAGCGCGAGCGCGACGCCCAGTTCGAGGCGGTGGACCTCTCCAAGATCCGCGCCGCGATCGGCGGCGCGAAGCGGCTGAAGGTCGTCATCCTCGACGCCTGCCGCAACAACACCTTCCTGCCCTCGACCCGCGGCGGCTCCAAGGGCCTCGGCCGGATCACCGCCGAGGCCGGCGAGATCATCGCCTATTCGACCGCGCCGGGCTCGGTGGCGCAGGACGGCGAGCCGGGCGAGCTTTCGCCCTATACCCGCGCGCTTTCCGAGAAGCTGGAGGCGGCGCCGGAGCTCGACGTGCGGTTCCTCTTCACCTCGCTCGGCCGCGCCACGGCGGAATACGCCGGCGTCGAGCAGCGGCCCTACACCGAATTCGCCGCGATCCTGCCCGAGGGCGCGCTGCCGCTCGGCCGCTCCGGCCCGCCGCCAGGCGACGAGGAATATCGCGTGGCGCTGGCCGGCAACGACGTGACCGCGCTGCGCAACGTGGTGGCGGCCTTCCCGCAGCACCCGATGCGGGCCGAGGCGGAGGCGCGGCTCGCCGCCGACCAGGCGATCACCACGGCGCTCGCCTCACTCGACCGGGCGCAGCTTTCGGCGGCGCTGCCGCTCGCCGCGTCGCATCCGCGAAAGGGCGAGATCGAGGCGGCGCTGGCGCTTCATGACCGGATCGACGAGGCGCTGGCCGGGCGCGCAGCGCCGGCGCTGGAGGCGATCTGGCGGCAGACCGGCGCGACCCATCCGCGCCGCGCGGAGCTTCGCCCGGCGCTGGTCCGGGCCGTGGCGGCGGAAAGCTGCGCGCGGCTCGTCGGGCTCGGCCTCCCCTGCCCCGACGGCGCTTCGGAGGCCTTCGCCTCGGCGCTGCTCGGCGAGACGCCCTCGGCCCCGCCGGCCATCGCCGTCGCGCCCGCCGCGCCGGCGCCCGAGCCGGTGGTCGTCGCCGCCGCGCCCGCCGCGGAGCCCGCGCCGACCGTCCGCGCGGTCGACCCGCTGATGCGCTGGACCGGCGACGCCACCGACGCCTCGCTCGCCAAGGCGGAATCGATCGCCATGGCCTGGCGGCAGACGGCGCTTTCGGCGCTCGGCTTCTACCATGGCGCCATCGACGGCGCGAAAGGCCCCGGCACCCGCGCCGCAATCTCCCGCTGGCGCGCCTCGAACGGGCTCGACGACGGAAACGAGGACCTCTCTGAGCGCGAGATCGTCGCGCTGATGAAGCAGGGCGCGCCGCTCCGGGCGGAGACGGAAGGCTATCTAGGCGTGATGTACGGGCTCGGCGTCGGCGTCGAGCGGAACCCCGGCGAGAGCCGGCGCCTGCTGGGGAGCGCCGGACGGCGCGGCTTCAAGGACGCGGACAACTACCTGAAGAACATCTCGAAGACCTGGTGAGGGTGGGCGCTCGGGGAACCGGGCGCTGATCTTCGGATGCGCGCCGACCTGCGCCCATTGGACGGTGCGCGGAGGGCCACGGCCGCCCCTGGGTGGGCGCCCGACCCGGCTGGCATGGACGCTTTATGGCCTCGCCTCGACCTCGGACTGAGCCTCTTGTGACGGCCGGGGAGCGCCCGCCCGCTTGGAAGGGCGGGCGCGGCCCGGGCTGGTCGCCCGGGCCCGGAAGGGTGGATGGGGCGCAGCCCTAATCGAAGACCAGATGCACGCCCGGCCTATGAGGCGTGAGATCGACACGCAGGCCGGTGCTCGGCATGGGCTCTTTCGCCCCCCGAAGCCGAAACGGCCGGGCTTTCGCCCGGCCGTTCGCCTCAGTGGAGCGAGGCGGTCGGCGGCTGCGGCTCGGCGCCGGGGAGCGGGCGGACCTCGCCGCCGATCACCAGGCCGTCCTCGCCCGCCGTCACCTCGACGCTCTCGCCGTCCTTCACGCCGCCGCCGAGGATCATCTCGGCCAGCGGGTCCTGCAGCGCCTTCTGGATCACCCGCTTCAGCGGGCGGGCGCCGTAGACCGGGTCATAACCCTTGTCGCCGAGCCAACGCTTCGCGGCGTCGTCGACCGCAAGGGCGATCTTCCGCGCCGCCAGCCGCTTCTCGAGGAGGGCGAGCTGAATCTCGACGATGCCGCCCATGTCGCCGCGGGTGAGGCGGTCGAAGAGCACGATCTCGTCCAGCCGGTTCAGGAATTCCGGCCGGAAATGCGCGCGGACCGCGAGCATCACCGCGCCTTCGGCCTGTTTCGCCGGCGCGCCTTCGGGGAGCTGCGAGAGCGCCTCGGAGCCGAGGTTGGAGGTGAGGATCATCAGGGTGTTCCTGAAATCCACCGTGCGGCCCTGCCCGTCCGTCAGCCGCCCGTCGTCGAGCGCCTGGAGGAGGACGTTGAAGACATCCGGATGCGCCTTCTCGACCTCGTCGAAAAGGATCACCTGATAGGGCCGCCGACGCACCGCCTCGGTCAGCACGCCGCCCTCGTCATAGCCGACATAGCCCGGCGGGGCGCCGATCAGCCGCGAGACCGCGTGCTTCTCCATGAACTCCGACATGTCGATCCGGACCATCGCCGTCTCGTCGTCGAAGAGGAAGGCGGCGAGCGCCTTGGTCAGCTCGGTCTTGCCGACGCCGGTCGGGCCGAGGAAGAGGAACGAGCCGATCGGCCGGTTCGGGTCCGAAAGCCCGGCGCGGGCGCGGCGGACGGCGTTCGAGACCGCGACCACCGCGGCGCGCTGGCCGACGACGCGCTTTCCGAGCGCCTCCTCCATGCGGAGGAGCTTGTCGCGCTCGCCTTCGAGCATCTTGTCCACCGGCACGCCGGTCCAGCGGCTGACCACCGCCGCGACATGCTCGGGCGTCACCGCCTCCTCGACCATGACGTCGCCCTGCCCCTCGGCGGCCTCGAGCTTCTTCTCGAGGTCGGGGATCACGCCATAGGCGAGCTCGCCCGCCTTCGCGAGGTCGCCCTGCCGCTTGGCGGAATCGAGGTCGATCCGGGCCTTCTCGAGGAGCTCCTTGATGTCCCGCGCGCCGGCGAGCTTGTCCCGCTCCGACTGCCAGCGGGCGGTCATCGCGGCGGATTCCTCCTTCATCCCCGCCAGCTCCTTTTCGAGCGCGGCGAGCCGGTCCTTCGAGGCCTCGTCGGTCTCCTTCTTCAGGGCCTCGGCCTCGATCTCCCGCTGCATGATCTCACGGTCGAGCGCGTCGAGCTCCTCGGGCTTGGAATCGACCTCCATGCGAAGCCGGGAGGCGGCCTCGTCCATCAGGTCGATCGCCTTGTCCGGCAGGAACCGGTCGGCGATGTAGCGCTGCGAGAGCGTCGCCGCGGCGACGATGGCGCTGTCGGTGATCCGCACGCCGTGGTGAAGCTCGTACTTCTCCTTCAGGCCGCGGAGGATCGAGATCGCGTCCTCGACGGTCGGCTCGGAGACGAAGACCGGCTGGAACCGGCGGGCGAGCGCGGCGTCCTTCTCGACGTGCTTCCTGTACTCGTCGAGCGTGGTCGCGCCGACGCAGTGAAGCTCGCCGCGCGCGAGGGCGGGCTTGAGAAGGTTGGAGGCGTCCATCGCCCCGTCCGCCTTGCCGGCGCCGACGAGGGTGTGC
Source organism: uncultured Paracoccaceae bacterium (assembly GCA_937952085.1). Lineage (GTDB taxonomy): Bacteria > Pseudomonadota > Alphaproteobacteria > Rhodobacterales > Rhodobacteraceae > Pikeienuella. The sequence goes on from CALFYQ010000070.1 coordinate 6,953, forward strand.
ATCTCGTCGATGAAGAGGATGATCTCGCCGGCGGCGGACTGCACCTCGTTCAGGACGCCCTTCAGCCGCTCCTCGAACTCGCCGCGGTACTTCGCGCCGGCGATCAGCGCGCCCATGTCGAGCGCCATCAGCTTCTTGTCGCGGAGCGATTCCGGCACGTCGCCGTTGACGATGCGGAGCGCGAGGCCCTCGGCGATGGCGGTCTTGCCGACGCCGGGCTCGCCGATCAGCACCGGGTTGTTCTTGGTGCGGCGCGAGAGCACCTGGAT
>CALFYQ010000071.1 GCA_937952085.1 uncultured Paracoccaceae bacterium
GGCGAGGCCGGCGAAGATGGCGTAATCGTCCCGCGCCTCGCCGACCGGCTCGATCATCTGCGGCATGTGGAAGAGGAAGCTGTCGGAGAAGGAGGAGCCGACATCCTCCCGTTCATAGGGCGTGGTGGCGGGGAAGACGATGTCCGCCCGCTTCGCGGTGGCGGTCCACCACGGCTCGTTCACGATCACCGTGTCGGGGCGGCGGAACGCCTCCTCCAGCCGGTTCAGGTCCTGGTGGTGGTGGAACGGGTTGCCGCCGGCCCAGTAGACGAGGCGGATGTCGGGATAGGGCGCGCGCCTTCCGTTGAAATCGAACTCGGCGCCCGGGTTCAGCAGCATGTCGGCGATGCGGGCGACCGGGATCGTCTCCCGAACCTGGTTGCGGCCCTGCGGCATGGTCGGCCCGCCGAGCCGCTTCACCGGGGTGCCGACGCCGCCGACCGAGCCGTAGCCATAGCCGAGCCCGCCGCCTTCGAGGCCGATCTGGCCGAGCATGCAGGCGAGGACGAGGGCCATCCAGTAGGGCTGCTCGCCGTGCTTCTGCCGCTGCATCGACCACGAGACGGAGATGAAGCAGCGGGTGGAGGCCATGCGTCGGGCGAGCGCGCGGATCTCCTCGGCCGCAAGGCCGGTGATCGCGGCGGCCCATTCGGGCGTCTTCGCCACGCCGTCCGCCTCGCCCATCAGGTAGGGGCGGAACTTCTCCCAGCCGGAGGCGCAGCGGGAGAGGAAGCCGTAGTCGGTCAGGCCCTCGGTCTCCAGCGCGTGGGCGAGGCCGAGCATCAGCGCGACATCGGTTCCGGGCGGGATCGCCAGCCATTCGGAGCCGGCCCAGCCATCCGACTTCTGCGGCGAGACGTTGACGAGGGCGGCGCCGCGGGCGCGCATCTCCTCAAGCCACGGCCCGACCTCATGGCGGGTGATGCCGCCCATCGAGACCTGCGAGTTCTTCCGCCCGATGCCACCGAACATGACGAGGGTATCGGTGGCGCGGGCGATCTCGGTCCAGGAGGTCTGCTCGCCATAGCTGAACTGGCGGAACTCCTGGCCGACGAGATGCGGCATCAGAGCCATCGCGGCGCCGAAGGAATAGTTCCCGTAGGAGGCGACATAGCCGCCCGTGCAGTTGAGGAACCGGTGCGCGAGGCCCTGCGCGTGGTGGACGCGCCCCGCGCTCGACCAGCCGTAGGAGCCGCCGAAGATCGCCTTGGCGCCGTGATCGCGGCGCACCCGGTCGATCTCACCGGCGGCGAGGTCCAGCGCCTCGTCCCACGGAAGCTCGACGAATTCGTCGCGGCCGCGGAGGTGGCGCTTCCGGTCGGCGCCGCCTTCGAGCCAGCCGCGGCGGACGCTAGGCCGGCGCACCCGGCTTTCGTGGTGGACGGCGGCGGGGGCGGCGCGGGCGATGGCGCTCGGGTCCGGGTCGTCGTCGAAGGGCGTGGCGGAGACGAGGCGGCCGTCTTCGGCGACGAGCTTGAAGGCGCCCCAATGGCTTGAGGTGATCCGCTCCAGACGCTTGTTCATGGCTCATCTCCCGGCGCTGCGGCGGGAGGGGAACACCGCATGGCGGTTCGGCGCAAGGGGGCGACCGCCCGCCTCAGGGCTGCGGAAGGTCTGGCGTCCCGTGCGGGAAGTCGCGCCGCCAGCGGGCCGCGCCGGCGGCGACGGCGTCGAAGGCGGCCCGGCCGATCGCCTCGCCCGCCGCGGTGTGAAGCCCGGCGAAGAGGAGCGGCGCGCCGGAGACGGGCGCGGCGATGGCGACGCAATCGGTGCCGGTGCCGGTGGCGGCGCCGGTTTCGGTGACGATCCCGGCCGCGAGAACGGCCGCGGTTCGAGCCTGGACGGCGATGGATAGCGCCTCGATCAGCGCGGCCTCGGTCAGCGCCGCGTCGAGCGCGACGAGGAGGTTGATGGTGCCGACCTTCGGCGGCGCGCGGCGGCGGGCTCCGACCCGCTCGGCGTTGGAGAGGCCGACCGTGGCTAGGGCGACGGCGGAGACGCCTTCGACCGCGGCCCCGGCGGTCTCGAACCGGGCGAGGCTGCGGGAGGTGAGAAAGCCGACCGCGGCCTCGTCGCCCCGCGCGGCGATCTCGGCCGCAAGCCAGGCTTCGGCGTCGAAGCCTTCCGGCAGGTCTTCGTTCCGCACCTCCCGCCACAGGATACGGCGGGCGCTGACGAGGCCTGGCCGATGCGGCGCCCAGCTCAGGACCCGCATCTCCCGCCCGAAATCGACTTCGAGCCAGGGCGGGGCGAGGCGCGGCGTCACCGCCCGGTCCGCCGCGAGGGCTGCACGATAAGGTCGCCGCCGACGCGGAGGAGATGCGCCTCGATGTGGAAGGCCTCGCGGAGCCGCTCGGCCGTCAGCACCGCTTCGGGCGCGTCGTCCGCGGCGATGCGGCCGCGGTCGAGCAGCACCAGCCGGTCGCACCAGCCGGCGGCGAGGCCGAGATCGTGGAGCGTGACGAGTACGCCGCGGCCGGCGCGGGAGGCGGCGCGAAGCGCCTCCATCACGCCGAGCGCATGTTCGGGGTCGAGCCCGGCGGCGGGCTCGTCGGCGAGGAGGAGCGGCGCATCCTGCGCCAGCGCGCGGGCGATGAGGACGCGGGCGAGCTCGCCCCCCGAAAGCTCGGTGGCGCGGCGGAGGCGAAGCGGCCCGAGTTCGAGGATATCGAGCGCGGCCTCGACCGCGTCCCGGTCCCGCGCCGCGGGCGGGGCGCCGAGGCGGCGGGCGGGGAGCCGGCCGAGCGCGACGAGCGCCTCCACCGTGATCGGCCAGGCGACCTCCCGCCCTTGCGGCAGGTAGGCGGCGGCGCGCGCCCGCTCCTTCGCCGAAAGCGCGGCGACGGGGCGGCCGCCGAGAAGCGCCTCCCCCTCGATCGCCGCGAGGCCGAGCATGGCGCGCATCAGCGAGGTCTTGCCGGCGCCGTTCGGGCCGATCAGGCCGACGCATTCGCCGGCGCCGATGGCGAGGGAGACGCCGCGGAGCGCATCCCGCCCGCCGAGCGTGAGGCGGGCGTCTTGCAGCGCCCCGAGGCTCATCCGCCGCGCCTCCGCTCGGCGAGGATCAGCCAGAGGAAGAAGGGCGCGCCGATCAGCGCGGTGACGACGCCGAGCTTCAGTTCGCGCTCCGGCGAGACGAGGCGGACGGCGATATCGGCGGCGAGGAGGATCGCCGCGCCGGCGAGCGCCGCGGCGGGAAGGAGCCGGGCCGGCCGCGCGCCGACCAGCGGCCGCATCAGGTGCGGCGCGACGAGGCCGACGAAGCCGATGGCGCCGGCGACGGCGGTCGCCGCGCCGACCGCGGCGGCGGTTCCGAGGGTGACGAGAAGGCGCGTGCGGGAGGGGCTGAAGCCCAGCGTCTCCGCCGCCGCCTCGCCGAGCGTCAGCGCGTCGAGCGCCCGGCCGAGCCCGGCGATGAGGAGCCAGCCGAGCGCCATGAAGGGCGCGGCGAGCTCGACATGCAGCATCGAGCGATCGGAGAGCGAGCCGAGCATCCAGAAGACGATCTCCAGCGCGGCGAAGGGGTTGGGCGCGAGGCTGAGCGCGAGGGAGGCGAGCGCGCCGGCGAAGCTCGTCACCGCGACGCCGGCGAGGATCAGCGTCAGCGCGCCGCCGCGCGCCCCGGCGAGGGCGATCATCAGCGCCGCCGCCAGCCCCGCCCCCGCCATCGCGAGAAGCGGCAGGGCGAGCGGGAAGGCGGCGGCGAGGCCGAAATAGATCGCCACCACGGCGCCGACCGAGGCCGAGGCGGAGACGCCGATGAGGCCGGGCTCGGCCAGCGGGTTGCGGAGATAGCCCTGGAGCGCGGCGCCCGAGAGGCCGAGGCTGGCCCCGATCAGGAGGCCGAGAAGCGCGCGGGGGAGCCGGATCTCCCGCATCACGAGCGTCGTCGCATCGGTTCCCTGCCCGGCCAAGAGCGCGGCGAAGGCGTCGCCGGCGGCGATGCCGGCCGGGCCGACCAGAAGGGAGAGCGCGAAGAGCGCGGCGACCAGCGCCGAAAGCCCCGCGACCAGCGCGCCGAACCTCATCGTCCGGGAAGGCGTGCGGCGGCTTCGGCGAGGCGGCGCACCGCCGCGACGACACGGGGGGAGCCGCAGGTCCAGTCCCGGTCGGCGATGGGGGCGCCTTCGGAGCGCGCCTTCACCGGGCCGAGGGCGGGATGCGCGAAGGTCTCCTTGGCGAGGGCCGGCGCCGCGTAGCGATGCTCCTCCACCAGAAGATCCGGCCGGGACATGATCAAGAGTTCGAGCGGAAGCCGCGCCATGCCGACATATCCAAGCTCCGCGCCGATATTGTCGAGCCCCGCGGCGTCGACGATGGAATCCGCCAGCGTGCCGGCGCCCGACGTGTAGCTGTTGGCGTATAGGAGCGCGGCGCGCGGCCGGGGCTCCGCGGCGCGGCGAGCGGACGCGAGATCGGCGGCGAAGGCCTTGGCGAGATCGGCCGCCGCCGCCTCCCGCCCGAGCGCGGCGCCCATCTGGGCGATCCGCGCCGGGATCTCTTCGAGCGAGTCGGCGGGCGCGAACTCGATCACCGGCACGCCGAGGCGGCGGAGGATCGAGACCGAGGCGCGGGCGGTGTAGCTGCCGGCGAGGACGAGGTCCGGCCGCATCAGGAAGATCTCCTCCGCGCCGCCATGGTTCGCCGGATAGGCCATCGCCGCCTCGGCGACGGGGGAGGTTTCCGGGTCCTGCGTCAGCCAGCTCACCGAGACGAGCTGGCCGGGCGCCGCCAAGAGCATGGCGAGCTGATCGGTGCAGAGGTTGATCGAGACGACGCGCGCCGGCGCCGCGGCGACGGAGCCGGCCCCGGCCGAAGCCAGGGCCAGAATCGCCGCCGCGGCGAGGGCGCGCGCCCTCACCATGTCAGCCGGAAGCCGGCGAAGCCGGTCAGCCCGCGGGTGGCGTAGCCGTCCACCTCGACATAGTCGCGATCGGTCAGGTTCTCGATCCGGCCGAAAAGCTCCGCCTGATCGGAAAGCTGGTAGGAGGCGCGGAGGCCGAAGACGGCGTAGTCCGAGAGCTTGACCTGGTTCGCGCCGAAGCTGGCCGAGGTGAAGTCCGTGTCGAAATTGTCGAGCACGAAACGCATATCGGCCCCGAGCATGGCGCGGCCCTCGTCGAAGCGCCACGTCGCCCGGACCGCGCCCTCATGCGCCGGCCGGCGGGTTTCGCGAAGGCCCGCCGCATCCTCGGAATCGGTGTAGGTGTAGCTCGCCTCGAGATCGAGCCCTTCGAGCGGCGTCAGCGAGAGCGCGACCTCGACGCCCTGCCGCTTGCTCTTGCCCGGCAGGTTGACGACGGAGGAGAGGAAGGCCGGCGCCGGGCCGAAGGTGGTGACGATCTCGTCCTGCAGCCGCTCCCGGAAATAGGTGACGTCGATCAGGCCCCGGTCGCCCCAGAACTGCTGCTCGACGCCGATGTCGCCGCCGACGTTCTCCTCCGGCTTGAGGTTCGGGTTGCCGACGAAGGTGGCCGGGATGAAGCCGAACTGCTCGAAGAAGTTGGGGTTCGTCACGCCCTTGCCGAAGGAGGCGTGGAGCCGCGTGCCGGTTTCGGCGAAACGGTAGGAGAGGCCGGCGCTGAACGTGGTGGTGTCGTCGAACCGGTCGTTGAGGTCCTGCCGGAGGCTCAGCTGCACGTCGAGCGCGTCGAGGAAGGAGCCGCGATACTCGGCGGCGAAGCCGTAGATGTCCCGCTCCTGCCTGCCGAGCTGGCTCGGGTCGAAGACGAGGGTCGGGTCGACGTTCTCGAAGCTCTCCCGTTCGAACTCGCCGAGGAGGGTCAGCGTGTGGTCGGCGGCGTCGAGCGTCGGCGCGTCGAGAGCCAGCGTGCCGCGATAGGAGATGTTGAACCGCTCGCCCTTGGCGTCTGAGCTTTTCACGCCGGCGGTGTAGTTCTTCGTCCGAACGTCCGCGTAGAAGAGCCGCGGCCCGTGTTCGATGCGCCGACCGAGCGCGTCGAAATCGGCGTGGAGGGAGAGGAAGATCTCCCGCTGCGTGGCGGAATCGTCGGCTTCGGTGACGAGCCCGTCGCGCGTCGCGGCGCCGAAATTGAACTGGTCGAACTCGCTGTCCCGCGTGGTGACGCGGAAGGTGGCGCCGGCGCGGGCGTCCTCGGCGATGTCGCCGTCGAGCTTGAAGTTGAAGGTGACGTTGTCGTCCGTGTCGTCCTTGCCGCCGGGCTGGTCGGAGACGTCGAAGCCGCCGTCATGCCGCGCCGCGAGCGAGACCGAGGCGGAAAGCTTGTCCGTGCCGCCGCGCACCCAGGCGAGGCCGTAGCCGCTTTCGTTCGTGCCGGCCTCGAATTCGCCGCCGGCCTCGTAGCCGCCGCGCCGGCCGCCCTTGGTGGTGATGGCGATCACGCCCGCGGTCGCGTTCGAGCCGTAGATGGTGGATTGCGGCCCGCGCAGCACCTCGATCCGCTCGATATCGGCGGCGAGAAGGCCGGAGAAGTCATATTCCCCGTTCTGCGGCGCCGAGACCTCGACCCCGTCGATCAGGACGAGGACGTGGTTGCTCTCCGAGCCGCGGATCCGGACCGCCACGAGCCCGCCGGCGGCGCCGGTGCGGGTGAGCGTGACGCCGGGCAGCCCGCGGAGTGCCTCTGCGGCGTCTCGGATCTGCCGCGCCTCGATCTCCTCGGCGGTGACGACGCTGTAGGCGCGGCCATAGGACGAGGCCTCGATCGGCGTGAGGCCGCCCGAGACGACGATCTCGTCGAGCCGGACCGGCTCCTCGGCGTGCAGGCCGCCCGCATGAACGGCGACGAGGGCCGGTGCGGCCCATTTGGCGGAGATGCGCATCCCCTACCCCCTTTCCGGGGCCGGGCCCGGGGGCCGCGGCCTTTGCGATGGTCTGAAAGGGGACGGCCCCGCTCAGACGGCGAACTTCGTCACCGCTGCGGAACCTCCGCCCCGGTCGCGCGCCCCGCGCGCCGGAAGGGTGATCGCCCTGGCAGGTCTCCTGGCTCGCGGGTCTTCGCCTTCGCTCCACCTTCCCGGCCTTGCGGCCAGTGGCGTTCCGGAGCGGGGCTCGCCGCTTACAGTTGCGGGGGCAGCCGCGGATTCGCGCCGAAGCGCCCACCGCGTTCCCAATTACTCCCGACGCCGAAACGCCGGGAACCAGAGCGCGGTCATCTCGCGCCGCGGGGGGAAGATTGTCAACCGGCGCCGGCGCGGCGCGCCGGCGGAGGCGCCGCGCGCAAGATCTCCGGAACCGAATGCCGGGCGTCGCCGTTTACGCCGGTTGAGCGGGGCGTGCGCCGTTTGCCGAACGGGAGCGGCGAGGTTGAAAGCAGACGCGCCGGAGCGGCCGGAGAGCCCCTCCGAGGGATTGCGAGCGACGCTGAGGGCGGCGACGGCCCTGCCCCACGAGAGGCTGGACCGGCTCATGTCGGGGCTCGACATCGCCGAACCTGCGGGGCGGCGCCGCTTCTCCATCATCATGTTTCGCGGGTATCTGCGGCTCGGCGCCGCCTGCGGCTGGGATGCCGCGGAGGGAACGAGGCCGCTCGGCCGGTTGCTCCGCGCGCTCTGGCGCGACGAGGTTGAGCCCGGCGAGCGGAACGCGCGGCTCGAGGCGGATGCGCCGCTCGAACGCGACGCGGCGGCCTACATCGTGCTCGGCTCCCAGTTCGGGCTCGGCGCCCTTCGCTCCCGGCTGCCGGCGGAGGGCCGCTCCGGCCTTTTCGCGGTCGAGGCCGACGCGGCCGGCTGGCGGGCGTTTCGGCGCCGGACCGCCGGCCCTGCGCGCGCGGCGGACGAGGAGGCGCGGGTCGTCTCCGACGCGATCCGGGGCTTCGGGATCTTCCTCGAGGAAGCGAGTGCGACGATGAAGAAGGCAAGCAGAGTTACATGAACGAGACGTTCCTACCCTCCGAGACGCCGGTCGACCTGACGAATTGCGACCGGGAGCCGATCCATCTTCTCGGCAATGTGCAGGCCTTCGGCGCCCTAATCGCGGTTTCGGCGGACTGGATCGTGCAGCACGCCTCGCGGAACGCGATCGACATTCTCGGCATCGACGCGGCCGACATGATCGGCCGGGCGCTGGGGGCCTTCTTCCCGAAGGAGACGCTCAACCGGCTGCGGGACAAGCTCAGCACCGCCTCGCAGGAAGATTCCGTCGCGCGGCTCTTCGGGTTCGACCTCCTGGAGGACGGCCGCGCCTTCGATGTCAGCGCGCACCTTTCGGGCGCGAGCTTCGTCTTCGAGTTCGAGGCGAAGGAGACGGCGCCGGAGCGGGACGAACTGGCGCTGGTCGCGCCGGCGCTGAAGCGGGTCGCCGCGCAAAAGGACCTCGTCGCGGCCTCGCAGGAGGCGGCGAGGCAGCTTCGCGCGCTCACCGGGTTCGACCGGGTGATGATCTATCAGTTCGGGCCCGAAGGCGACGGCGCGGTGATCGCCGAGGCGAAGGCGCCCGAAGATGCGGAGACCTATCTCGGTCTCCACTTCCCCGCCTCCGACATTCCGCGGCAGGCGCGCGAGCTCTACAAGCGGAGCCTCCTGCGGCTCGTCGCCGATGTCGACGGCAGGGTCTCGCCGATCATCCCGCCGACGAGCCCGGAGGGAACGCCGCTCGACCTTTCGCTCGCGGTCAGCCGGGCGGTCTCGCCGATCCATCTCGAATATCTGCGGAACATGAAGATCCGCGCGTCGATGTCCGTCTCCATCGTGATCCGGGGCGAGCTCTGGGGGCTGTTCGCCTGCCACCACCGGGAGCCGCACTATGTCGACTATGAGCGGCGGACGGCCATCGAGCTTCTGGCGCAGTTCTTCGCCTATGAGCTGGAGCGCCAGGAATCCCGCGCCCTCGCCGAGGCGACCGGCCGGGCGCAGCGGCTCCACAACCGGCTGATGATGCAGATGACGGCGCGGGAAAACCTTGTCGGCGCCTTTTCCGGCATCGCCAGGGAGATCGCCAACGTCATCGGCCATGACGGCATCGCGCTCTACGCCGACGGCGAATACGTCACCCGCGGCGAGGCGCCGTCTTTCGAGAATTTCCAGATCATCGCGCGGTTCCTCAACACCGCGGCCGCGTCGCGGGTCTATGCGACGGACC
>CALFYQ010000072.1 GCA_937952085.1 uncultured Paracoccaceae bacterium
GGCCGCGCTCCTTCACGCCTATCGCTGGCTGATCGACAGCCGGGACGAGGCGACCGGCCAGCGGCTCGACTTCCTCGAGGACCCGTTCCGGCTCTATCGCTGCCACACGATCATGAACTGCGCGAAGACCTGCCCGAAGGGCCTGAACCCGGCGAAGGCCATCGCCGAGATCAAGAAGATGATGGTCGAGCGGAAGCTCTGAACCGCCGCTTCAGCGACCAGAGATCAAGGCGCCGCCCGCGGGGACGAGGGCGGCGCTGACCTTTACGACCCGGTTCCGGGCCCGCGCACCGTTCGCGTCCTGGCGGGGCGCGCCGCGAGGTGGCGGCAGGGCGGGGTGGGCGAGCCGCCGGCTTCATGCGCCTTCCGACCGTGGCGCGGCGGCCCAGCGGTCGAGCGCGGCCGGTCCCGCCCTGCCCCGCGCCTCGCTGCGGCGGCGCGCGGCGTCCGGCAGGTCGAAAACGGCGAAGGCGAGGAGGGCGAGGCCGTGGAGCGCCTGGCCGGAGAGGGTTGCGGGGCGGGAGAGACCCCGCCCAGACCACGTCGCCGCCGAAGAGCGGACGCGGCGGGGCGGCGCCTCGGGCGGGCGCGCCCCAAGGTCCTACCCGGAGCCGGCGCGGGGAGGGGCGCGGCCGGCCCTGAGGGGCCGCCTGCGACGGCGCGCGCGGGCGGCTCGCGGCCATAGCCCCGCGCGTGCGCGTGTCCCCCCGTGACGGCCCCGCTTGTGGAGCGACGGCGCGGCCCCGGGCCGGTCCCGGGCCCGGGAGGGGCGGACGGGGCGCGACCTGCTTCTGGCGTTCGGAAGCCGCCCCTCAGGCGGCGCGCTTCGCCGCGGCGGCGCGGGCCCGCTCCTGCGCCCGCACCCGTTCGCGCCAGAAGGCGAAGACGCCGGCGCCGATGACGATCCCGCCCCCGGCGATGGTCCAGGGCGAGACGATCTCGCCGAAGACGATGACGCCCATCATCGAGGCGAAGACGTTCTGGAAGTAGGCGAAGGGCTGGATCGACGAGGCCTCGGCCGCCTCGAACGCCTTGATCAGCAGGTAATGGCCGAACATGCCGGTGCAGCAGAGCGTCGCCATCATCAGGATTTCCATCGGCGTCATCGGCGACCAGAACCAGGGGCCGATCAGCGTCATCACCGCGGCGCCGAAGATGCCGGTGTAGTAGAAGCTCGTCATCGCCTCGTCGGTGCGGGCGACGGCGCGGGTGGCGATGCCGTAGAAGGCGAACATCACCATGCCGAGGACGGCGACGCCCATCTCCCAGGTGATCGCCTGCGAGCCGGGCCGGATGATCATCAGCATGCCGATGAAACCGACGCCGATCGCCGCCCAGCGGCGCCAGCCGACCCTCTCGCCGAGGAGCGGGCCCGAGAGCGCCACCACCATCAGCGGCCCGAAGGCGAAGATCGCATGGGTCTTGGCGAGGCCGAGCACCGCGAAGGCGAGGATCGCCACGCAGATCTCGAGCGCGAGGTTCACGCCCCGGAAGATCTGCAGCCAGGGCTGCCCGCTTCGCATCGCGGTGCGAAAGCCGCCGGCGCGCCAGACGAGGACGAGGCACACCGCGCCGAAGGCCCAGTAGCGCCACATCGTCACGAAAATCGGCGAGTGGTTGGTGGCGAGCGCCTTCGAGAGCCCGTCCTGCAGGGCGAAGATCACGGTGGTCGCCATCATGAAGGCGACGCCGCGGAGATTGTTGGTTCCGAGTGCCATGGGCGGGCCTATAGGGCGCCGCCGCGTCAGCGGCGACGCTCAATATTGCAAGGCGGCTATCGCTTCGCCGCTTCGTCGAAGCCGATCCAGAAGCGGTTCCAGGTCGGCGTGATGGTGATCTCGTTGAGGCAGACATGCGGCGGCTGCTCCGCCACGAAGCGCACGGCGCGGCCGAGATCCTCCGCCTTCAGCATCTTGGCGAGGTCCGCCTCGGAGGGCGGGACGGGGCGCGTCTTCAGGATCGGCGTCGAGACCTCGCCGGGGTTGATGACGGTGCAGCGGATGCCGTGCTCCCCCTCCTCGGCGTTGATCTGGTAGGCGAGCGCGACGACGGCGTGCTTCGAGGCGGTGTAGGCCGGCCCGACGAGCCGCGCGACATGCCGCCCGGCCCAGGAGGCGGTGAGGATGAGCGCGCCGCCCCCCGCCTTCCGCATGTGCGGGACGCAGGCGATGACGCCGTTCATCACGCCGTTGAGGTTCACGTCCACCACGCGGGCGAAATCGGCGGCGGTGATCTCGGCCACCGCCCGCTTCGGCACGTTGACGCCGGCATTGGCGAAATGGATGTCGATGCGGCCGCGGCGCGCGACGATTCTGTCGGCCGTCGCCTTCATCGCCGCCGCGTCGGAGACGTCGAGCGGCGCAGTCTCGGCCGAGCCGCCGGCCGCGGCGATCTCCGCCGCCACCCGCTCCACTTCCGCGGCGCGGCGGCCGGAGAGGACGACATGCGCGCCGGCTTCGGCCAGCGCCCTGGCCCCGGCCTCGCCGATCCCGCCGCCGCCGCCGGTGACCCAGGCGACCTGTCCGTCGAGCGTTCCCATTCGTTCCTCCTCCGTCCTTGCGCGGGAGAAGACCCGTTCGCGGCCTCTCCCGCAAGGCGTTTACCGCCGGGCAAGGCGGGCGGCGGAGAATGCCGGAAAGAACCGGGCCGGGAACGTTCGAGATGGGAGGCCGAAGCCTCCGGATCGCTCTGACCGTCGCCGTCGCGCTTGCGGCGGGCGAGGCTTCCGCGCGCTGCGAAGGCGTCGCGGCGCGGATCGCCGCGCTCGAATCCGCGCTCTCGGCGGCCGCCAAGGGGGAGCCGGGCGCGCTCGAGGCCGCGCAGCGGCACGCCGAGGCGCTGGCGATCGAGAGCATGACGGTCGAGGGGCTGAAGGCCTACCGGCTCGACGACGGGCTGCGGGAGCTGAGCCCCGCGCTGCGGCGGGCCGAGGCGGAGCGCCGGTTCGGGCGCGGCGCGGCCCCCTCGACCTCCCCCGAGATGCGGTTCGACTGCGACCGCCCGATGGAGACCGAGACCGCCGGCCCGGACGACCCCGCGCTGCCGCCGAGCTGGACCGGCGGCAAGGCCGTGGAGCGGGCGCGGACGCTGGACGAGGTGAAGGTCGGCCCTCCGCCCGAGCCGCTCGTTTCCGTGCCGATCGGGTACGCCGCGCTGGCGCTGCCGGTTGCGGGCCTGCTGGCCTGGGCGGAGGTCCGGCGCCGCCAGCGGAAGCTTCACGCCCGCTATCTCTGCTTCCATCCGATCCGTGTCCGCATCGGCGAGTCCGACGCGAAGATGACGCTGGTCGATTTCAGCCATCGCGGCGCGCGGATCTCCCTCGGCGGGCGGGAGATGACGCGGGAGGACCGGATCACGGTGGATTTCGGCCCGGCGCAGCGGGGCGCGCGGGTGCGATGGTCGCGCGGCGGCAATGCCGGCATCCGCTTCGACGCGCCGCTGCGGGAACGCGAGTTCGATGCGCTGATGGCGGCGGCCCGCGCCGGCGCCGGCGTGGAGGAGCGCGGAACCTGAGGCGGCTGCGGCGCGCCGGAAACGAGGAAGGCCCCGTCGCCGGGGCCTTCTCAAAACCGTTCCGAAGGTGAGGCGGATTACTCCGCCGTCTCTTCCTTCTTCACTTCCTGGCCGGTCGCCTGGTCGACGACCTTCATCGAGAGGCGAACCTTGCCGCGATCGTCGAAGCCGAGAAGCTTGACCCAGACCTCCTGGCCCTCCTTCACGAGGTCCTTCGGGTTCGAGCCGCGCTCGTAGGACATCTGGCTGATGTGGACGAGGCCGTCGCGCTTGCCGAAGAAGTTCACGAAGGCGCCGAAGTCCATGATCTTCACGACCTTGCCCTTGTAGATCTTGTTGATCTCGGGCTCGGCGACGATGCTGTTGATCAGGTCCTTGGCGCGTTCGATGCAGGCGGCGTCCGGCGAGGCGATCTTGATGACGCCGTCATCGTTGATGTCGACCTTCGCGCCCGATTCCTCGACGATGGAGCGGATCACCTTGCCGCCCGAGCCGATCACCTCGCGGATCTTGTCCGGGTTGATCTGCATCGTCTCGATGCGCGGCGCATGGGCGGAGAATTCCGTCCGGCCGGCGGAGAGCGCCTTCGCCATCTCGTCGAGGATGTGGGCGCGGCCGTCCTTCGCCTGGGCGAGGGCGACGCGCATGATCTCCTCGGTGATGCCGGCGACCTTGATGTCCATCTGGAGCGAGGTGACACCGGCGGCGGTGCCGGCCACCTTGAAGTCCATGTCGCCGAGGTGGTCCTCGTCGCCGAGGATGTCGGTCAGCACCGCGAACTTGCCGTCATCCTGCAGGATGAGGCCCATCGCGACGCCGGCGACCGGCGCCTTCAGCGGCACGCCGGCATCCATCATCGAGAGCGACGAGCCGCAGACCGTCGCCATCGAGGAGGAGCCGTTCGACTCGGTGATCTCCGAGACGATGCGGATCGTGTACGGGAAGTCGGTATGCGGCGGCAGCACGGCCTGGAGCGCGCGCCAGGCGAGCTTGCCGTGGCCGATCTCGCGCCGGCCCGGGCCGGTCATGCGCCCCGCTTCGCCGACCGAATAGGGCGGGAAGTTGTAGTGCAGCATGAACTGCGAGCGGTACATGCCCTCGAGCGCGTCGATCATCTGCTCGTCGTCGCCGGTGCCGAGCGTGGTGACGACCAGCGCCTGTGTCTCGCCGCGGGTGAAGAGCGACGAGCCGTGGGTGCGCGGCAGGACGCCGACCTCGGAGACGATCGGGCGGACCGTGGTGAGGTCGCGGCCGTCGATGCGCTTGCCGGTCTTGACGATGTCGCCGCGGACGACCTCAGCCTCAAGCTCCTTGTAGAGCCCCTTGGCGGCGATCTCGGCCTCCTCCTCGGTCAGCCCGGCGGCGATGGTTTCCCGCGCGGCGCCGATCGCGGCCTGTCGCTCCTGCTTGTCGGTGATGGCGAAGGCGGCGCGCATCGGCGCCTCGCCCAGCTCCTTCACCTTCGCGTAGAGCGCGGAATTGTCGGCCGGCCGGAAGTCGAACGGCTCCTTGGCGCATTCCTCGGCCATGTCGATGATCATGTCGATCACCGGCTGCATCTGCTGGTGGCCGAAGGTCACCGCGCCGAGCATCTCCTCCTCGGAGAGCTCATAGGCCTCGGACTCGACCATCATCACCGCGTCGCGGGTGCCGGCGAGCACCATGTTGAGGCGGCTTTCCTTCACCTCTTCCTGCTTGGGGTTGAGGAGGTACTTGCCGTTGGCGTCGAAGCCGACGCGCACCGCGCCGATCGGGCCGCGGAACGGGCAGCCGGAGATCGTCAGCGCCGCGGAGGCGGCGACCATGGCGACGATGTCCGGATCATTCTCTAGGTCGTGGGAGAGCACGGTGCAGATGACCTGCGTCTCGTGCTTGAAGCCCGGCACGAAGAGCGGGCGGATTGGCCGGTCGATGAGCCGCGAGGTCAGCGTCTCCTTCTCGGTCGGGCGCGCCTCGCGCTTGAAGAAGCCGCCCGGGATCTTGCCCGCGGCGTAATACTTCTCCTGGTAGTGGACGGTGAGCGGGAAGAAGTCGAAGCCGGCCTTCGGCTTCTTCTCATAGACGACGGCGGCCAGCACCGAGGTCTCGCCGTAGGTGGCGACGACGGCGCCGTCGGCCTGGCGGGCGATCTTGCCGGTCTCGAGCGTGAGCGTTTCGCCGCCCCACTCGATGGACTTGCGGGTGATGTCGAACATTGGGTCCCTTTCGGGCGGTCGGCGCCCCCCTGGGCGCGTTCCGCGTTTCGGCCCCCCATTGGGCCTCGGCTCCAAGAAAATCGGATCGCGGGGCCCCGGAGCCTGGGGCGGGCGCGTTCGGATTCGCCCGCTTCGCCGGCCCCCTTGCGGGGAATGGCGGGGCGCGGGCCGCCCCTTCAAACGAAACGCGCGCCCGTTCGGGGCGCGCGCGGCCGCGTCAGCGGCGGATGCCGAGGCGCTGGATCAGGCTCTGGTAGCGAGCCACATCCTTCGCCTTGGTGTAGTCGAGCAGCTTGCGCCGGAGGGACACCATCTTCAGCAGGCCGCGCCGGCTGTGGTTGTCCTTCTTGTTCGTCTTGAAGTGCTCGGTGAGGTTGTTGATCCGCTCGGTGAGGATCGCAACCTGGACCTCGGGCGAGCCGGTGTCCCCGTCCTTCGTGGCGTATTCCTTGATGAGCACGGTCTTGCGCTCGGCCGTGATCGACATCGGGGTCTCTCCTGGTTCGAGTTCGGCCCGCGAGGGGCCAGGGTCGCCGATCTCCCCAGGCCAGGGCCGGGATGTCGTCCAGCACGGTCGGGAAAATGGCGGCCGCTCGCGCGGCGTGCGCCCTATGGCAGAACTCGCGCCGGATTGCCAGAGGAAAGCGCGCCGCCCTCAGCCGCGCGCCGCGCCCCGTCCGGCGCGCCGCACATGCAGCAGGATGTGGATCGCGAAGGGCAGCGACGGGAAGATGAACCAGGGCGTGGCGATGCCGCTGAAGACGAGGTTGATCGTGAAGAAGAACGCGATCATCAGCGCCGAACGCTGGACCCTTCGGGGCTGCGCCATCACCCAGGCGCGAATGTCGTCGAGCCGGTGGCCGGCCTTGCGGAAGGCGTCCGCGTCGGAGAGGCGGATCGGCCCGGCGGGCGCCGGCTCGGCTTCGGGCTCGGGCGCCGGATCGTTCCGCCGGGCGATGCGGACGGCGTGGCAGCCGACCGGTTCGGAGAAGCTCTTCAGGCGTTGCTCGCCGAGGTCGTCAAAGCCGATGGCGAGCTGGCGATGGGCGAAGTCGCGCACCGCCGCGGAAACGACGACGCCGCCCGGCTCCGCGATCTCCTGCAGCCGGGCCGCAAGGTTCACGCCGTCGCCGTAGATGTCGTCGCCGTCGATCATCACGTCGCCGAGGTTGACGCCGATGCGGAAGAGGAGCCGCCGGTCCGCCGGCAGGCTCTCGTTCTCGGTCGCCATCGCCTCCTGGATCTCGACGGCGCAGCGCACCGCTTCGACCACGCTGGCGAATTCGGCGATCACCGCGTCGCCCCAGGTGTTGACCTGGCGGCCCTCGTGGCGGGCGAAGAGCTCCGACATCCGCGCGCGGGCGCGGCGAAGCTGCTCCAGCGCCTCGGTTTCGTTCTCGTGCATCCGCTCGGAATAGCGGACGCCGTCGGCGCAAAGGATCGTCGTGAGCTTCCGTTTCATCCGCGCCGCGCTACGATGTGAACATCATTAACATAAGGGCCCGGGCAGGGAGCCGCAAGACGACCGATCGCCGCCTTGAGAAGGCGTTGCGGCAGCGTGCGGGCGGATCAAGCCGCCTTAATTCGCGATGCGCCATATTCCCCGCGCCAACAACCTGGAGACCCCGAATGGCCGAGAATACCCGAGCCCGTCAGAGCCCCTCCATCCGGGCCGTGCTGCGCGAGGCGGAGGCGGGCGCCCGCGTGATCGGCGCCGTCGCGAACGCCCCGCTCACCTTCCGCCCGGCGGAGCGCCGCGAGATGCTGCGGCTTTCGTCCCGGCTCTCGCAGCTCGCCAGCGAGACGCGGAGCGTCAACGTCGAACGAAGACGCGCCTGATCCGGGCGCCGTCGCCGGCGGCTTCGAGCACGGCGACGGCGCGGCCTGCCCGCGCGGCCCAGAAGATCGGCGCCGGCGCAGGCGGCGCGGCGGCGGCGACCCCGGCCTCGAGCCTGAGCGCCGCCGCTTCATCCACCTCCACCGCCGGCAGCCCCGCCAGCCCCGCCTCCACCGGCAGGAGCGGCGGCGGCGCCCCCTCCCCCAGCGCCGCCGGGGCCGCCGCGCCTTCGAGCGTGAAGCCGCCGGAGGCGATCCGGCGGAGTGCGGCGACATGGGCGACGGTTCCGAGCGCCTCGCCGAGATCGCGCGCCATCGAGCGGACATAGCCGCCCTTGCCGCAGATCATCTCGAATTCCGCACGGTCCGGGTCGGGCGTCGCGAGGAGGGAGAGGCGTTCGATACGGATTGGCCGCGCGGCGAGTTCGGGCGCCTCCCCCTTCCGCGCCAGATCGTAGGCGCGCGCGCCGTCGACACGGATCGCCGAGAAGGCCGGCGGGCGCTGCATGATCTCGCCGAGGAAGCGGGGGAGGACGGCCTCGATTTCCGCCCTGGACGGGCGGATATCGGAGCGGGCGACCACCTCGCCCTCACGGTCGTCGGTGGCGGTGGCCTCGCCCCAGCGGGCGGTGAAGCGATAGGTCTTCAGTCCCTCCTGCGCGTAGGGGACGGTCTTCGTCGCCTCGCCGAAGGCGACGGCGAGGAGGCCGGTCGCCAGCGGGTCGAGCGTGCCGGCATGGCCGGCCTTGGCGGCGTCATAGGCCCGGCGGGCGCGGGCGACGACCTCGGTCGAGCCCATGCCCTCCGGCTTGTCGACGATCAGCCAGCCGTCGACCTCCCGCCCGCGCTTGCGCCGCGCCATTCCACTCTCCGCGCCAGTTCGGCCGGCGCTCCCTTACCGAGGCGGGAGGGATCAGAGCAAGACGGCCCAAGTCGCCGCGACGCCGACCGCGACGCCGCCGAGGAAGATGCCGGCGATCGGATAGAGGCCGCCGATCTTCGGTTCGGTGAACTGTTCGCCTTGCCGCGGCTCGCGTTCCTTGAGCTTCAGCGGTTCGGTGACGTCTTCGAGTTCCGGCATGGTTCGCTCCTTTCCTCATGCGCCCTCGGCATGGGCCGCCTTTGCGGCGCCCAGGAGCCTCGGGCGCGTGGTGAAAGAACGCGGGCGCTGGGCGGTCGGTTCCAAGAAAGGTCGATCGGGGGCCCGCCCGGCGCCTGCTAGGGCGCGGCCTCGGAAAGCCCCGCCGATTTCAGGTCCGCCACGAACTGCGACAGGAAGCGCTCCGTGTTGTAGGGGCGGCCGTCGACCAGGCAATCCCGCAGGATGTCGTCGAAGCTGAATCCGGGCCGCATCGCCTCTAGCTCGACGATCGCGCGTCTGGCTTCGTCCGTGCGCCCACTCCGGCCGAGAATGGCGACCAGCACCATCGCCGGCCAGTGCGTGACGTTCGACTGACGGAGCGCGGCCCGCTCGTCCGCAGCCGCCGCATCGAGGTCCCCGGCGATGTAGTGGGCGAGCGCCC
>CALFYQ010000073.1 GCA_937952085.1 uncultured Paracoccaceae bacterium
ATCTGGCTCGAAAGCCTGATGCACCGCCCGACCGCGCCCTGGGCCGAATTCGCCGCCGGGCTTGACCCTGAGCGCGCGACCTGGACCAACCTCGTCGCCCGCCTCGCCCGCCGCTTCCACGGCGCGCCCATCACGCTCTGGGATTACGCCGGCTACCGCGAGGGCTGGCGCGCACGGCTCGGCGCGCTGACCGGCGACGCCCCCGCGCCGGAGGCGCCGCCGGAGCGGGTCCGCGCCTCCCCCTCCGCCGAAGCCGCCGCCGAACTCGATGCGCTGACGTGCGCGGGGGATCACGCCGCGGCCCGCGCCCGCGCCCGGGCGGAAAGCCGCGCGCCGCGGCCCGGCGCGCCCTTTCGGCCCTATCCGGCGGACGAGGCCGAGCGCCTCGCCGCGCGCTACGCCGCGGAACTCAGGGCGCTCGGCGCCCGCTATCCCGGCCTTGCGCCTTGAGGATCGCGTCCCGCACCCGGTCGAACAGCGCCAGGTCGTCCGCAAAGCGCTGGATGCGCGCCTCCGCCTGCCCCCGCGCTTGGAGGCGCCGCAGCGCCGCCGCGCCGACCGACCGCACATCGAGATCCGGCCGCCGGTCGATGGCATGGAGCAGCGAGGCCGAGATCACCCCGAAGATCTGCGGAAAGGCTCCGGTCTCGACCAGGGCCTCGGCGTCCAGCGTCTCGAGCTGCTTCGCCTTCTTCGCGTCGATGCCGGCGCGGCGCAGCGCCTTCATGAACTGCTGCCGTTCCGCCTGCGGCTCGCGCGGATGCGGTTTCACCGCGAGGCGCCTGACGCCGGCTTCGGCCAGCGCCTGCGCCACCGCGTGGCGGACCGCCATGCCCGGTTCGGAAAATCCGCTGATGAAAAGCGCGCGGTCCGCGAGCGCCGGAAGCGCCGCCAGCGCGCGGCGGGCCTGCTCGACCGCCTCCGGCTCCGGCCTCGTCTCGAGCCGACGCATCTCGGCGATCTCGAGGCCGGTGGCGTCGAAAGCCTCCGGAAAGGAGAGCCAGACCTCGTCGAACCGCGTCCACCGGCGGAAGAACGCGTCGCTCCCCGTCCCGGCCAGCAGCCGCGCCGCGCTCCGCCCTGCCCGCGACACCGCCGCCGCGAGCACGAGGCTACGGCCGAGGCCGCGCGCCAGCGCGAAGGCGCCGCGCGCCGCCTGGCCCACCCTGCCCGCGGCCAGCGCCCGCCGCGCCGCGCCGCCATGCGCCCGCTTCGCCGCCGCCGCCTGCCGCAGCGCCCAGCCGATATCCGGCGTCTCCAGCAGCGGGTCGTCGCTGAGCCGATAGCTCGCCAAGCCGTCCTCGTAGAGGATGATCCGCGCGCCCTGCGCGGCCGCGGCCGACGCAAGCCAGCTCAGATGGAACCGTCCGCTCGAGATCCAGAGCTCGGTGATCCGCTCGCCGCGGAGCGCCGCGCCGACGCCCCGAACATGGGCGCGAATCGTCGCGGGGAACGGCCGGCGCGGGTTTTCCGGCGTCTCCACCCGTCGGACGCTGAAATCGAAGGCCTCGGCGCGCGCCGCCATGCGGTTCGCCAGCGCCGGGTTGCCTTTCGGACAGAGCAGCAGAAGCGTCGAGCCGGCGCGCACGCCGCGCGCCTCCGCGGCCGACGCCACATTGCGGATCTGCCCGACCGTTTCGGCGACGAAGACCCTCATGACGCGCCTTTCCCGTTCGCGCCGCGCGATCGAACCCTGATCGTGAGGCGTCGCTCCATCGCCGCTCCCTCGCCCGATCCGCCGGATCGGCGCGCACGCCTCAGCCGCGCCCGCGCTTCGCCTCTTCCTCGCTCCAGCGCCAGGCGGTCCCGACGATGTGGT
>CALFYQ010000074.1 GCA_937952085.1 uncultured Paracoccaceae bacterium
GCTGGCTTCTTCGGCGCCGTGCGATGCGTCGCGCAGCATCCTGAGGCGCCCGTGACGGGCGCGGTTTGCGATCCAGTGCACCCAGGCGAAGCAGCCGAGGCCGGCCATCATCGCAATGGCCCATGCCACGCTGGCGGATATGCCCTCCGGCGCAGCGAAGGCGAGCCCGCCATCGGGCTGCGCCGACGAGAGGTGGATCGCGATGATCGCGGCGAGGCTGAGGGCGCAGACCCTCGCCGTCTCGCGCACGCCCGAAAGTGCGGACGCGATCTGCGGCATAAGGAAGAGGAGCGACGCAGCGTAGAACGAGAGCCCGCCAAGTAGCCAGGCGCCCGCGACGATGTTGGCGATGGTCGGCAGGATCATCAGGCGCAGCACCCAGATCGACGCGCCGCCGCGGCGAGCGAGGGCCGGCGCCGCCCAGACCATGAGGGCGATGGGCGCGCTGATCGGGCCGAGCGTCGCCGCCTCACGCGGGAAGATGGCCAGCGTGAAGCCGAGCAGCGCGCTGTAGAAGCAGGCGTAGGAAAGCGCGACGAACCTGATCAGGCGGGAGCCGGCCGCGCGCCGCGCTTCTTCGCAGATCATGGCGTTCGCATCCGGCGGCGTGGCCTGCGCGACCACATCGAGGATTCGCGCCGTCGTCGTCGCGAGGCTGCTCGCCCCCGCTGGCGATGGCGCGCCCGCCGGCGCGCCCCGCATCGTCATCCCCGCGGTTGATGAGCAGTTCGGCGCCGCCGATCACCCCGTTGAGCGGGGTGCGAAGCTCATGGCTGATCGTCGCGAGAAACTCTGACTTCTCGGAGATCGCCCGTTCCGCCCGGCGGATCGTTTCCGACAGGCGCCGCTCCTGCGCCGTCCGGGCCGTCACCGCGATTAGCGAGGCCGCGCAAAAGCCGACGCCCATCGCAAGGAACGCCGAGAAATAGGAGGTCGCCGGGCCGATCGGGCCGGAGGTGACGAGCGCCGCAGCCGGGTCCGCAGGACCCAGCGCCGCGATGGCGAGCACCGAAACGGCGCCGATCGCGAAGGCGATCAGCGCGTCTCGCTCGTCGAGGTAGGCGGAGGCGAAGATGATGGAGAGAAAGAGCATCGGCGTCGCATGATAGGCGAGGCCGCCGAGCGCGATGGAAATCGAGGCCGCCAGCGCGTCGAGGCAGAGCAGCAGCGCCCAGACGCCAAGGCGCGTCGGAAAGCCCTGCGGAATCAGCAACGCGACCGCGATCCCCGCCGCGGCGAGCGGGCCCGCGACGCCGAAACCGGCCTTTGCGGCCGCCGGGTCGTGCAGAAAGGCGAAAAGGATCACGCCCGCGAAGTTGATCGGAAAGAGCGCGACGGCGCAGGCGAGCGTCAGGCGCTTGCGGCGGCCTTCGTTCGCCTCGGTCGACGTTCCGCGTCGCGGCGCCCGGCCCTCCGCAACTCCGTAAGCCAATTCGCAGGTCCGCTTTCGTAACGCGAGGTCTCTCCCGCCTTCCGCCCGGCGATTTCCCCCGACTTCGCTTTCGATTGTGTGAACGCCGCTTCCCCGAGGGGCGGGTTGCGCGGCGCTTCGCGGAGCCGTAACCGAGTTCTGCGGCGCGACGATCTGCGCCCCTCTATCTGGAGGCCGACCATGAGTTACCGCGCCCCTCTGGCCGAAATCGAGACGACGCTCGCCCACGCGGTCGGCGCCGACCGCCTTGCCGCGACGGGCCGGTTCTCCGAGGCAACCGCCGACATGCGCGCCGCGATCTTCGCCGAGGCCGCGCGCATGGCCGAGACCGTGCTGGCGCCGCTCCAACGGCCGGGGGATCTTCACCCCGCGAGGCTTGAGAACGGCGTCGTCCGCACGTCGCCGGGTTTCGCAGACGGGTTTCGCGCCATCGCCGAGGGCGGGTGGATCGGCGTCTCCGCCGAGCCGGATTTCGGCGGCATGGGCCTGCCGATCACCTTCGGGACGGTGGTGAACGAGCTGATGGCCTCGGCCTGCCTGTCGCTCTCGCTCTGCCCGCTGATGAGCCAGGGCCAGATCGAGGCGTTGGAGCATCACGCGCCGGACGAGATCAAGGCGCTCTACCTGCCGAAGCTGATCTCCGGCGCGTGGACCGGGACGATGAACCTGACCGAGCCGCAGGCCGGCTCCGATGTCGGCGCGCTCCGTTCCAAGGCCGAGCCGAACGGCGACGGCTCCTTCGCCGTCTCCGGCCAGAAGATCTACATCTCCTGGGGCGACAACGACTTCGCGGAGAATGTCTGCCATCTCGTCCTCGCCCGGCTGCCGGACGCGCCTGCCGGGACGAAGGGCGTCTCGCTCTTCCTCGTGCCGAAATTCATCCCCGACGACGAGGGCCGGCCGGGCGAGCGGAATTCGCTCAACGTCGTCAGCCTCGAGCACAAGATGGGCCTCCACGGCTCACCGACCGCGGTGATGCAATATGACGGCGCGAAGGGCTGGCTGATCGGCCCGGAAGGCGGCGGTATGGCGGCGATGTTCACGATGATGAACAACGCCCGGCTCGGCGTCGGCGTCGAGGGGCTCGGCGTCGCGGAAGGGGCGCTGCAGAAGGCGCTCGCCTACGCCGCCGAGCGCAAGCAGGGGCGGACGCCGGTGGAAGGCGCCGGCGCGATCATCGATCATGCCGATGTGCGCCGGATGCTGATGCGGATGAAGGCGCTCACCGCCGCGGCCCGCGCCATCTGCCTCGACTGCGCCTTTAGCCTCGACATGGCTCGCGCCGCGCCCGAGCCGGAGCGTGGCGGCTGGGCCGCCCGCGCGGCCTTCCTCACGCCTATCGCCAAGGCCTTCTCCACCGAGACGGGCCACGAGGTCGCGCAGCTCGGCATCCAGGTCCATGGCGGCATGGGCTTCGTCGAGGAGACGGGCGCCGCCCAGTTCGCCCGCGACGTGCGGGTGACCATGATCTACGAGGGCACCAACGGCATCCAGGCGATGGATCTCGTCGGCCGCAAGCTCGCCGATGGCGGCATGGCGGCGCGGTCCCTCCTCGCCGAAATCTCCGGCACGGCGCGCGGTTCGAGCGCGATCGCCGCCGCGCGAGCCGCGTTGGAGACGACGACGGACTGGATGCTGGAGGCCGCCCCGCTCGACCGGAACGCGGGCGCGACGCCCTATCTCCGGGCCTGGGGCCTCATCCTCGGCGCGCATTACCTCGCGAAGCAGGCCGAGGCGGAAGCGGCGCGCGCGCCGCTCGCCGAATGGGCCGCGTCGCAGTTGCTGCCGGAGGCCCGCGGCCTTCTCGAGACGGCGACCGCCGGGGCGGCGCCGCTCTACGCGCTCTCCTCCGAATCGCTGGCGGGCTGAGCCTTGGCGGAGGAGGAGATCGACGCCCCGCTCGACGAGAGCCGCCGGCTTCCCGCCGGCCTCGCCTATCCCTTCGCCGAGGCGATCCCGGCGGCGGGCGAGGCGATCGAGGTGGCGGAGCGCGTGCTCTGGATGCGGCTGCCGCTGCCGATGGCGCTTGACCATGTGAACGTCTACGCACTCGACGACGGCGATGGCTGGACCGTGATCGACACCGGCTTCAGCACCGGCACGACGAAGAAGATGTGGGCGGACCTGATGAACGGCCCGCTCGGCGCAAAGCCGGTGCGCCGGGTGATCGCCACGCATCACCACCCGGACCATATCGGCCTCGCCGGCTGGCTCCACGAGGAGACCGGCGCGAGGCTCTGGACGACGCGCACCGCCTGGCTCTACGCGCGGATGCTGACCTTCGACCATCACGAGACGACTTCGGAGCCGGTGCTGGCGCATCTTCGCCGCGGCGGGGCGGGGGAGGCGCGGGTCGAGGCGGCGCGGGCGCGCGAGCCCTTCAACTTCTCGAAGGTCGTGGCGATGCCGCCGCCCGGCTACCGGCGCATCCGGGATGGCGAGCGGATCGAGATGGGCGGCCGAGCCTGGCGGGTGCTGACCGGCGACGGCCACGCGCCGGAGCAGGCGACCTTCTGGTCGGTCGAGAACGACATCGTCATCACCGCCGACCAGGCGCTGCCGCGCATCTCTCCGAACATCAGCGTCTACGCCAACGAGCCGGAGGCGAACCCGCTGGCGGAATGGCTCGCCTCCTGCCGGCGGCTCCACGGCTTCGCGAAGCCGGGCCAACTCGCCCTGCCGGGGCACAACCGGCCGTTCACCGGCCTGCCGAAACGGTTCGAACAACTGGTGGACAACCACGAAGGGGTGCTGAAGCGGCTCCGCAAGGCGCTGGTCCGCCCGCTGACCGCGGCGGAGTGCTTCGACGCGATCTTCAAGCGGCCGATCTCCGAAGGCGAGTTCGGCCTCGCGCTCGGCGAGTCCATCGCGCACCTCAACCATCTCTGGCTGACCGGCGAGGTGGACCGCGCCGCCGGCCCGGACGGGGCCCTGCGATTCGTCATAAGGGACTGACGCAGGTCACGAATCTCGACTTGGGCGATTTCTTGTTAACGATTTGGCGGCGACTTGGCGAAGCTGCCGAATTTTATTCACATTTTCTGCTTGAGCATCGGATTCTGCACATCGGAGAGAAACTGGAGCGAAACTTCGTGCAATTCGGGGTTTTCTTCACGTGAGTTTTTGCGTATATCAAAGGCAGGAGTTGTGGGACTCCGTGGGGCTTGTTGGTGATGTGTCATGTCGAAACTGTGGGGGATGCCGCGCGCTCGCGCGGCGGGGCTGATCGCCCTTAGTGCGATCGCCATACCGGGATACGTCTACACCGTCGAAAGCGGTCCGATCCGCGTGTCGTACGATGCGCCGCACGCCCCGCTCGACTCGGTTCGCTGGACGGGAGCGCGAGTCGGGGAGACTTTCCCGGCTCTGTCCTGCTACGCCGAATGGTGGAGCGCGGACTCGGCGGAGGCCAGCATCTGGCGGCAGGAATGGCGCCCGGTGGCGCCTCATATCGCCGAAGCTCTCGGGGCGTTTCCCGACAAATCTCTGATCGACCTCATCGCGGATGCGACGCCCGAATCCGATCGCGCCGCGCTCCGCTTCGCGATGGCGATGTCGGGCGATGGCGGATCGAGCCCGGAAGGGTCGGTCTCGCGGCCGCTGCTCGCCGCGCTCTCGCTCGGGAGCGCCTCGAGCGGCGGCGCCGGGGGTGCGGGCGGCGGCTCGGGTGGGTCCGGCGGCGGCTCGACGGGCGGTTCCGGCGGCGGTGAGACCGGCGAGGGTTCGGGCGGCGGCTCCGGCGAGGGCGGAGGCGGCTCGCAGGGCGGCGGTTCCTCGAACGGCGGTTCACAGGGCGGCGGCTCGACCTCCGGCGGAGCGGGCCGGCCGGGTTCGTCGTCCGGCGGTCTGCCGGATCTCGTGCCCGGCGGCGTGACGACGGAAGATGACGACCCGATCATCGAGATCGGCGACGGCGGCAATGGCGGCCCGAGCTCGGGCGGCGCGCCCAACACGGTCGCGGCGGTGCCGATTCCGGCCGCTGCGCCGCTGCTTCTCTTCGCCATCGCTGCGCTCGGCTTCGCGTCGCGGCGGCGCAAGGCGGCCTGAGGCCGGCGGCCCTCGAACCGCGCGGCGTCGGCGCGGCCGGCGCTGCGGACCGGCGCGCCCACACGCCCGTCTCCCGTCACGAGCCCGACGCGGACATGCCGGGGCCTCCCCAACCGGAGGCCCCGTTTCGTCGTTGGGGACAGCCGGCGCGCGCCGCGCCTTCGCAGGCGGACCGAACTTGCCCGCCCCGAAGCCGGCCGGCGGGATCGCTGCCGGAACTCCCGCCATGCCGAATGACCCCTTTTGGTCCCGCCCGAGGCGTGCAGAAAGCCGTCGCGAGGCTTCAAGCGCTGTGCTATCCCCCTCGCGGAACGACAGAAGGAGGCTGCCCATGGGCGAATTCGTCCCCGGCGAAATGGACATCAAGGAACAGAAGCGCACCTTCGCTGGCTTCATCAAGGCGACGGTCTATCTGGCGGTGTTCGTCGCGCTGGTCCTGATCTTTCTAGCGCTCTTCGCTGTCTGAGCGCATTCGCCGACGACCCGGGCGCAGCCCCGGGCGCTAGGGGGGAACACCCATGAAGATCGCCATTCCCAAGGAGACGCGGGAGCACGAGACGCGTGTCGCCGGGGTTCCCGAGACGGTGAAGAAGTTCATCGGGCTCGGGGCCGAAGTGATCGTCCAGTCGGGCGCCGGCGACGGCGCGTCGTTCACCGACGCCGCCTACGAGGCGGCGGGCGCGGAGATCGGGAAGACCTGGGCGCAAACGGTCAAGGGCGCCGACATCGTGCTCAAGGTCTCCCGTCCGACCGAGGCGGAAGTGAAGACCTTCACCTCCGGCCAGATGCTCTTCTGCACCATGGCGCCTTTCGCGGATCGGCCGATCCTCGACGCGCTGGTCGAGAAGGGCGTG
>CALFYQ010000075.1 GCA_937952085.1 uncultured Paracoccaceae bacterium
GGATCGCCGCGCCCATATCCTCCAGCGAGACCGGGAAGTTGTCGTATTGCATCTGCCCCGACAGCGTCTCGCGGATCGACTGGCCGAGCCCGTGCGGGGCGTAGACGTCCCATTCGTTGCCGGGGATGAAGAAGGGCGCGAAGAACGGCACGCCCTGGATATGGTCCCAATGCGTGTGGCTGAAGAGCATGGCGCCCTTCAGCCCGGGCCCCCGCGCGGCCAGCGCCCGGCCGAGCCCGATCGCTCCGGTGCCGCAATCGATCACGATCAACTCGCCCGAATCCGCCCAGACCTCGACGCAGGCGGTGTCGCCCCCGTGCCCGAGCATCCGTTGGTCCGCCTTCGGATGGGAGCCGCGCACCCCCCAGAGCTTCACCTTCACGACAGTCTCCCCGGCGCGTTTCTTGAAAGAGAGCCTAGCGGAGCGGCGCCGACGCGGAAAGCGCGGAGGGTCACGCGGCGCATCGGGGCGGGCCCCCTCCCCCCTCGCCCGCCAATCCGCTAGGGACGGGAGCGATGGACGCCCCGCCCCTTCCCGCCGAAGCCGCCGCGCTTCCCGTCGCAGCGTCGCTCCCCGCGCTCCGCGCCGCGCTGGCGGAGGAGGGATGCGCCGTCCTCGTCGCCGCGCCGGGGGCCGGCAAGACTACGCTCGTCCCCCTCGCCCTCCTCCCCGACATCGCCGGACGCATCCTGATGCTGGAGCCGCGCCGCCTCGCCGCCCGCGCCGCGGCCGAGCGGATGGCCGCGCTCCTCGGGGAGCCCGCGGGCCGGCGCGTCGGCTTCCGCATGCGCGGCGAGGCGAAGGTCTCGGCCGAGACGCGGATCGAGGTCGTCACCGAGGGCATCCTTACCCGGATGCTGCAATCCGACCCTTCGCTCGAAGGCGTCGGCGCGGTCATCTTCGACGAATTCCATGAGCGGTCGATCCACGCCGATCTCGGCCTCGCCCTCGCCCTCGAGGCCCGCGCCGCGCTCCGGCCCGATCTCCGCCTCCTCGTCATGTCGGCGACGCTGGACGCCGCGCCCGTCGCCGCGCTGATGGGCGGCGCGCCCGTCATCGAATCCCCCGGCCGCGCCCATCCCGTCACGCTCCGCTGGCTCGGTCGTCCGCCCCGCGGCCGTGAGGCCGAAGCCGCCGCCGAGGCCGCCCGCGCCGCGCTCGACGAGGCGGAGGGGGATATCCTCGTCTTCCTCCCCGGCGCCGCGGAGATCGGCCGCGCCGCCCGCGCCCTCGCCGGGGCCGAAGCCGAGGCGCTGCCGCTCCACGGCGCCCTTCCCTTCGCCGCCCAGCGCCGGGCGCTGACCGCGATTCCGGGCCGCCGCCGCATCGTCCTCGCCACCGCCATCGCCGAAACCTCGCTGACGGTTGAAGGCGTCCGCATCGTCGTTGACGCCGGGCTCGCCCGCCGCGCCCGGTTCGATCCCGGCTCCGGCATGGCCCGCCTCGTCACCGAGCGCGCCGCGCGGGCGGAGGCGGACCAGCGCGCCGGCCGCGCAGGCCGGCTCGGCCCCGGCCTTTGCCTCCGGCTCTGGAGCGCGGCGGAGGAGCCCGCGTTGCCGGCCCAGGCCCCGCCCGAGATCACGGCGGCGGACCTCGCGCCGCTCGCTCTCGACCTCGCCGCATGGGGCGCCGCGCCGGCCGATCTCGCCTTCCTCGATCAGCCGCCCGAGGCGGGGCTCGCCTCCGCCCGCCGCCTCCTCCAATCCCTCGGCGCGCTCGATGAGGCGGGCCGCATCACCGGCGAGGGGCGGCGCATGGCCGCGCTCCCGGTCCATCCGCGCCTCGCCGCCATGCTCCTCGCCGCGCCGGCCGAGGCCGCCGGATCCGCCGCCGCCCTCGCCGCCCTTCTGGAAGATCGCGATCCGCTTCAAGGAACCGATCTCGCCCCGCGCCTCGCCGCCCTCGCCGCGCCGGAGCGCCACGGGCCCGCCGAAGGCGCGCTCCGCCGCATCCGGGCGGAAGCCGAGCGCCTCGCCCGCCGGCTCCGCGCCGCGCCGCCCTGGCGCGGCGGCGCGCCGGCCGCCCCCGGCCCGCTCCTCGCCCGCGCCTTCCCGGACCGGATCGCCATGCGCCGCCCCGGCGCCGGGCCGGACGGCGCGGCGCGCTTCCTCCTTTCCGGCGGCAAGGGCGCCTGGCTGCCGGGCGAGGACCCGCTGTCGCGTGAGCCCTTCCTCGCCGTCGCCGATCTCGACGGCGACGCCACCGAAGCCCGCATCCGCCGCGCCGCCCCGCTCGCCCGCGCCGAGATCGAGGCGGGATTCGCCGGGGCCATCGCCGAGGAAACAACCTGCGAATGGTCCCGCCGCGAGCGCCGCGTCCTCGCCCGCCGCCGCCGCCGTTTCGGCGCGCTCGCGCTCGACGAGGCGCCCTGGCCCGAGGCCCCGCCAGAGTCCGTCACCGCTTCGATGCTGGAGGGCGTCCGCGCCCTCGGCCTCGACGCCCTCCCCTGGAGCGACGCCGCACGTCGCCTCGCCGCACGCGCCGAATTCGCGCGCGCGAACGGCGCTCCGCTCCCGAACCTCGCGCCCGAGGCGCTCCGCGAGGAACTCGAAGCCTGGCTCGCCCCCTTCCTAGCCGGCGCCCGCCGCGCCGAAGACCTCGCGGCGCTCGACCTCGAAGCCGCGCTCCGCGCCCGGCTCGGCCATGACGGCGCGCGGGCGCTCGACCGCATCGCCCCCGCCGCCTTCCGCGCGCCGACCGGAACTGTCCGCCCGATCGACTATGCGCCGGAGGGCCCCAAGGTCTCGATCCGTCTGCAGGAGATGTTCGGAACGACCGAGCACCCGCTGGCCGGCGGCGCGCCGATCCGGTTCGAGCTTCTCTCCCCCGCCGGCCGCCCGGTCGCCACGACGTCGGACCTCCCGGCCTTCTGGAAGGGCGGCTACGCAGACGCCCGGAAAGATCTCCGCGGCCGCTACCCGAAACACCCCTGGCCGGAAGACCCCGCCGCCGCCCCGCCCACGACCCGCGCCAAGCCGCGCGGCGCCTGATCTGAGCAGGTTTTCCGGCGGCGCGGCGGCGCGCGCGAGAGCGAGCATAGCGGCGAGACCTTATGGCTTAGCGCCCGGCGCTCGCGGTTCGGCGCCCGGCCACAGCGCAACGGGCGGCGGCCGCCCCACTCTGGGCCCCGCGCCATCCGGCAAATGCGCTTTGTGTCGCCGCGCCCGAGGCTGTCCCCCGGCGCGCAGGCGCGCGCTGGGCGATGGGCCTGAAGGCTCCGGACGTCCGGCGCCAACCCCGTTTCAGCGCACCCGCTGGCCGTTCATGGTCACCGCGCCGCCGGGCGCGAAGACGAGTTCGGAGGTCAGCGCGTCCTCGCCGCCTTTCGGCGCGAGATAAGTCTCCAGCACCTTGCGGAACTCCGGCTCCGCCGCGGGCGGGACGAGGCCGCCGGCCACCGCGCGGTCGAGCAGCGCATGCGCGCCGACAAGGTCGAGGTGGATCGTCCCCTCCGGCGAGGAGGCGTCGCCGGCGATGGCGAGTTCGCCCTTCGCCTCGGCGGTCGCGCCGAGCGCGTCGAGCCGCGCCGCGCGGATCTCCAGCGTCTCGAGGTCGAGCGGCGACTGGCCGGCCGAGGGCGCGCCGAGATCGGCGAAAAGCCGCGCCGCGCCGCCGATCTCGACCTTCATCGCCATCGGCGCGCGGCCGAGCGCGCCGACCGGGTCGAAGAGCGCCCAGATCGGCTCGGCGATGGTCGCGCCCTCGACCGCGAACCGCGCCGACCAGTCTTGCGGCGCGGCCGCGCGGCGGAGCGGCAGGTCGAAGCCCGCCGTCGCCTTCGCCACCGAGGTCTCGAAGCCGATGAGCGGCGCGCCCTCGCCCTCGAGCCGCCAGCGCACCGCTTCGCCTTCGGAGGCGATGCGGGCGCGCCCCTGGCCGACCTCGATCCGCGTCGCGCTCGGCCCGGCCTCGCCGACCGCGCGCATCGGCGCGGCGGAGGGCCCGCCGGTCGAGCCCGCGGAACTGGTCGAACGGGCGGAGGCGAGGGCGAGCGTCGCCGAGCCGTTCCGCGCGTGGAACTCCTCCGGCCCGCCCGCGTCGAGCGCGGCGCCGGAGAAGTCGACCGAAAGCGCTTCGAAGGTCAGCGCGCCCGCATCCTCGCTCACGCCGTCCGGCGAAAGCCGCCACTCGCCCTCGGCGCGGTCGGCCGAGAGGACCAGCGCGCCCTCGCCGGCGTCGTAGGCCGCATCGGCGTCGAGGCCGGCGACCGCGATGCGAAGCCCCTTCACCGGCCCGCCGCCCTCCACCCGCTCGGCGGAGAGGCTGGCGGCAGTGAGCCGCGCATGCGGCCGGTCCGGCCCCGGCGCGAGGCGGATCAGCGGCGCCTCCGCCTTCAGCGAGAGGAGGAGCGGGGCGGCGTCCGCGCCGCCCTCCCAGGCCGCCGGCTCAACGATCAGCCGGCTTTCCGGCGCCGGTCGGATCTCCAGCGCGCCGCCCGCGCCGAGGCCGCCGCCGATCCGCGCCTCGGGCGCCGCCCAGCGCCAGAGCCCGCTCGCGTCCGAGACGGAAAGGCCGATCAGCGCGATCTCGTAGCCGAAGGGGAAGCCGCCGATCCGCCGCTCGTCATAGGTCAGGAACAGGCTGCCCTCGCGGAGCCGCTCCACCGCGCGGTCCGCTTCCGGCGCGACCCAGAGCGCCCGGCCGACGAACCAGCCCGCGGTCCAGACCGCCGCGAGCCCGGCGACGCCGAGGAGGATCTTGTTGTTCAGGCGCATCGGGTCGGCTCCCGCAGTCGAAAGCCGCAAAGGTGGGCGCCCGGCCCGGCCGGGTCAACGCGACCGCAGGTCACGCGAGGTCGGCGATGCCGAGCGTCCGCGCCGGCCGGGCCATCGCCCAGCGCGTGACCCAGTGAAGCCGCGTCTCCGCCCGCGTCACCGCCACATAGGCGAGCCGCCGCCAGAGCGGCACGCCCGCCTCGTTCCGTCCCGTCATCGCCGCCGCGAAGAGATCGGGGGCGAATACCTGCACGTCCGGCCATTGCGATCCCTGCGCCTTGTGTATCGTCGTCGCCGCGCCATGAACGAAAGCGGCGCCCATCCGCGCCGCGGAGACGAGCCGCGGCTCCTCCGCCCCCGGCGCCTCCAGCTTGATGATCGCCGCGGCGGAGACGGTCGGCGCCTCCGCCCCGACGACATGGAGCCGCGCGAAGCCCGGCTTCGTCCCCGGCCCGAGCCAGATCGCCTGCGCGCCCTTCACCAGCCCCCGCGCCTCGAGGTCGATGCGCTTCCGGCGGTGCTTCAGCGGCAACTCGATCCCGTCGCAGACCAGAGGCTCGCCCGAGAGGAGCCCGCTCTCCGGCGCGCCATGCGCGGTGCGGAAGGCCTGGATCAGCCGGATCCGCGTGGCGTTCCGCCAGACCAGCATCGGCGCCCGCGCCATCAGGTCCGGGTCCGCCCGCGGCGCGATCACCACCCGCTCGTCCCGCGCCGCGATCGCTTCCACCTCGCGCTCGAAGTCGCGGAACTCGATCCCGTCCCGCAGCGCATGGGCGAGGTCGAGGATCGGGCTGTCCGCGCCCTGCCGGTGGATGCGGTGGAGAAACGGCTTGGCTTCCTCCGGCATCCGGTCGAAGGCCATTTCGCCGGAGGCGCCCACGGGCGCGAGTTGCGCCGGGTCGCCGAAGAGGATGAGGGTGGAGAAGATCTCGCCGAGATCCTCGAACTGCTTCGGCTCCAGCATCGAGGCTTCGTCTACCAGCGCGACGTCCAGCGGATCCTCCCGCCGCGTCCAGCCCTTGATGAAATCGGCGCCCGAAAGCCCCGCCATGGCCAGCGCTGCCGGCACCGAGCCATGCAGCGCGTAGGTGGCTGCGATCCGCTCCATCGTCGCCTCGTCGACGCCCTCGACCTCGGGGCGCGGCGCGTCCGGCTCGGTCAGCCACTTGGCGATCTTCTCGAATTCCGGGTCGTAGACCGGGATGTAGAGGATGCGGTGGATCGTCGTCGCCGGCACGCCGCGGGCGCGGAGCACCGAGGCCGCCTTGTTGGTCGGGGCGAGCACCGCGAAGCTTCGCCGCCCGCGGCCGCGCTTCGGCTCCCAGTCCCCGCCGACGGCTTCCAGCCCGGCCTCGGCCAGCGCCGCGGCGGTCTCGGCCAGAAGATGCGTCTTGCCGGAGCCCGCCTTGCCGAGCACCGCCAGCGGCGGCGTCTTCGCCTCCCGCGGCGCCGGGTCGACGCGGCCCTGGTCGAGGTTGATCCCCGCCGCCGCAAGGCGTGCGCGGATCGCGTCCCGCGCGGCGATCTGGTCGGCGGAGAGCTCCATCGGCGCTTGGTAGCCGGGCCCGCCGCCCGCAGCCAGAGCCTCAGCCGACCTCGGTCGCCGCGATGATC
>CALFYQ010000076.1 GCA_937952085.1 uncultured Paracoccaceae bacterium
GGCGCGGCTTTCAACGCCACATTGCCAAAATCTTTACCCCATCCAGGACTTGGCGCAGCTATCAACCTTGATGATGGCGCCCGGCCCGGCGATCAGACGACCACAAAATCCGCCGGATAGCGCTGCGCGAGCCGCTCGAACACGGCTTCGGTCGCCGAGACCTCGACATCCACCACGT
Organism: uncultured Paracoccaceae bacterium; assembly: GCA_937952085.1. Classification (GTDB taxonomy): domain Bacteria; phylum Pseudomonadota; class Alphaproteobacteria; order Rhodobacterales; family Rhodobacteraceae; genus Pikeienuella. The sequence goes on from CALFYQ010000076.1 coordinate 179, forward strand.
CGTCATGGTCCTGCCGCTCGCGCATCTCGGCGTTCCGATAGAGCCAGGCCAGCGCCTCGCCGGCCGAGGCCGGCAGCCGCAGCCGCCGCACGATCTCGCCCGCGCCGAGCCGCCGCGCGACGATGCCGAGCGCCGCCTCGACGCCTTCGCCGGTCAACGCCGACACCGCCGTCTCGTTCGGCCGCCGGGAGACGCGCTCGAGAAGCGCCTCGCGGGCCTCCGCCGGCATCAGGTCGATCTTGTTGTGGACGGTGATGATCTCGCCGAGCCGCTCCTCCGAGAAGCCGAGTTCGCGCAACGTCTCCAGCACGTCGGCGTCCTGCGCCGCCGCCTCCGGCGACGAGGCGTCCCGCACATGGAGCACCAGCGTCGCCTCCAGCACCTCTTCCAGCGTCGCCCGGAACGCGGCGACAAGCTGCGTCGGCAGGTCCGAGATGAAGCCGACCGTGTCGGAGAGGATGAACCGGCGCCCGCCGGGCCCCTCGACGGCCCGCATCGTCGGGTCCAGCGTCGCGAACAGCATGTCCTTCGAGAGCACCGCCGCGCCGGTCAGCCGGTTGAAGAGCGTCGATTTCCCGGCATTGGTGTAGCCGACCAGCGCCACCGTCGGCGCCGGCAGCCGGGTCCGCGCGGCGCGCTGGAGCGTGCGCGTCCGCACCGTCTTCTCCAGCGCCTTCCGGATGCCCAGGATCCGCTGGTCGAGCGCCCGCCGGTCGGCCTCGATCTGCGTCTCGCCCGGGCCGCCGAGGAAGCCGAAGCCGCCGCGCTGCCGTTCGAGATGGGTCCAGGAGCGCACCAGCCGCCCGCGCTGGTACTGGAGATGCGCCAGTTCGACCTGCAGCGCGCCCTCGCGCGTCCGCGCCCGTTCCCCGAAGATCTCCAGGATCAGGCCGGTGCGGTCCAGCACCTTCACCTTCCAGGTCTTTTCAAGGTTCTTCTGCTGCTTCGGGCCGACCGCGCCGTTGATCAACACGAGCTCCGCCTCCGCCGCGGCGATGGCCTCGCCGAGCGTCTCCACCTTGCCCGAGCCGAAGAGCCAGCCCGGGCGCGGCGTGCCGACCGGAGCGATCTCCGCCCCGACGATCTCGAAATCGAGCGCGCCCGCGAGGCTCACGGCCTCCGCCAACCGGCCGGCGGGCGCACGCTCGCCGCGCACGCCCTGTTTCGGCTCGGGATGGATGACGTAGACGCGCGTTCTCGGCGTGTCAGGCAGCGTCATCCCCTTCGTAGAGCGTGATCGGCTGCGACGGCATCACCGTCGAGATCGCGTGCTTGTAGACAAGCTGCGACTGCCCGTCACGGCGGAGAAGAACGCAGAAATTGTCAAACCAGGTGATGACCCCCTGCAACTTGACCCCGTTCACGAGAAAGGTGGTCACCGGGATCTTGTTCTTGCGCACGTGATTGAGGAACGCGTCCTGCAGGTTCTGTTTATCTCCGGCCATTCTTCGGCTCCTTTTGTTCGCCTGTTTCCGCGTAGGGGGCGCGCGGGGTCGCTGGCCGCGGATCTCTCCGCTTCCTACGGGGAAGATGTACGCTGCAGCGCAGCATTTCCAGCGCTATTTTGGCGCAGCCCCTGCATCAGCGCCAGATGTCCCGGTTGATCATCGCAACCAGCGCGAGAATTTCAATACGCCCGACGATCATCGCCGCCGCCAGCACCCGGCGCGCCTCGGGCTTCAGGCTGGTCAGCCAGCTGGCGTCCGTCATCGCGTTGTAAAGCGGTCCGGTGTTCGAGAGCGCGGCGACCGAGGCCGCGAGGCCGCGCTCGAAGGAAAGGCCGGTGAGGCCGAGGCCGAGCATCGTCGCGGCCAGCGTGACCACATAGAGCATGACGAAAACCCAGGCGATCTGCGCGCCCTCGCGGCGGATCGCCCGGCCGCCGACGCCGCGCGACGCGACCGAGCCGGGGCTCGTCAGCTTCTCCATCTCGCGCGCGCTGTGCTTCAGGAGCGCGTAGACGCGAAGAAGCTTGATGCCGCCCGCGGTGGTGGCGATGCCGCCGCCCATCGCGGCGAGGCCGAGGAAGACCAGCGTCGGGTTGTCGAGGCCGGACCAGCTTCGCGCCGCTTCCCAGTCCTGCGACAGATAGCCGGTCGTCGTGGCGAAGGAGAGCGTTGTGAAGAAGCCGCCCCAGAGGGTGCGCAGCGCCGTGACGCTGGCCCCGGCGTCCGGCAGGTCCAGCGCGCCGGCGAAGTGCCGGAGGTAAAGGACGCCAGTGACGATGAGGACGGCGGCGCCGAGCAGGCGCATCTCCGGATCCCGCCGCATCTCTCGGAACCGGAAGGGCGCGCGCCCTACCCCGCCATAGGCGTGCCGCGTCACTGCGAGGCCAAGCGCCAGCGCGGCGACCGCCTCGCCCGCCGTGCCCGCCGCGGCGAGCGCCGGCCCGTCGGAAAGCGCGACGCCGGTCGTCGAGAGGATGCCGGCCGCGGTGCCGGCGGCGTAAAGCGCCGGCGCGCCGCAGGCCGCAAGCGCAAGGCCGAGCGCGATGGTGAGCCCGAGATAGACGGGCAGAACGGACCGAAGCGCGCCGGCGAGGCGATCGCTCGCCGCCTCCGCGTCGCGGCCGCCGGCCCAGGCCGGCGCGCCGGCGAGCCGCCCGACCGGCGCACTCCGCCCCTCATCCGCCCGCACCTCGAAGCCGCCGAGGCCGCGCGGCGCCAGGATCGACCAGGCGGCGACCAGCGCCACGAGGCCGCCGAGCCAGGCGACGAGGGCGCGCCAGACAAGAACGGCCGCCGGCGTGTGCGACGGGCGGTCGAACACCGTCGCGCCCGTCGTCGTGATCATCGAGACCATCTCGAACCACGCCGCCTCGAATCCGAGTTGCGGCAGCGCGATTGCGACCGGCGCGGCCGCCGCGATCGGCGCGAGGAGGAGGATCGCCAGAAGCGCGCCGAACTCGCCGAAGGCGCCGCTCTCCGCCCTGCCCCGCATCGCCACCGTGACCCCGGCGCCGGCTGCGGCGGTGATCAGCGCGCCGTAGCCGAAGGCGGCGGCGACCTTCGTCTCCCCCTGCCCCAGCGCCAGGAGCGCCGGCGCCAGCATCGCCGCCGCGAGGACGACGAGAAAGAGGCCGAAGACCGGCAGGCCCCGCCAGGCCATCTAGAAAAAATCGACCGAGACGCGGAAGAGCTGCTCGATCTCCCGCACCCGGCGGCTGAGGGCGAAGACGACGACGCGGTCGTCGGCGTGAAGCATCATGTCGCCGTGCGGCATCTTCACCTTGCCGCCCGAGAGCACGGCGCCGACGGCGGAGCCGTCCGGGAAGCCGGCGTCCCTGATCCGCTTGCCGGCGACCGGCGAGGTGGAGAGGACCTGCGCCTCCACCACCTCGGCGTCGCCGTCGCCGACGACATGGACGGCGCGCACCCGGCCGCGACGGACATGGCGAAGGATGGTCGATACCGTGGTGGCGCGCGGATTGAGCGTCACGTCCACGCCGATCCGCCCGGCGAGGCCGGCGAGCACGCTGTCCTTCGCCAGCGCGATGGTGAGGCCCGAGCCCGCCTGCCGGCAGAGCGCGGCGGCGAGGAGGTTCACCCGGTCGTCGTCGGTCAGCGCCAGCACGGCCTCGGCGGTGGAGATCTTCGCCTCTTCGAGGATGTCGGGCTCAAGCGCGTCGCCATTGAGGACGATGGTGCGCTCCAGCCGGTCGGCGGCGTATTCGGCCCGCGGCCGGCTCCGCTCGATCAGCCGGACGCGGATCTCTGGCGCGGTCGCCTCGAGAAGCTGCGCCACTTCGAGCCCGACATTGCCGCCGCCGATCAGCACCACGTTGCGCACCGGGCGCCGTTCGCCGGCGAAGATCGCGATGGTCCGGTCGAGATCGGGCGCGGTGGCGATGACGTGGACCTGATCGCCCGCGGCGAGCTGGTCGTCCGGCTCGGCGACGCGGAGCTTGCCGTCCCGCCGGAACGCCATGACCTGCGCCGAGAGCGTGGAGAAAAGCTCGGTGAGCTGCCGGAGCGGCGTGTTCAGGACCGCGCAATCCGACCCGAGCGCGATGGCGACGACCACGGCCTGCCCGTCGAGGAAGGTGGCGAGGTCGAAGGCGGCGGGCTTCCTGAGGCGGCTCACCGCCACCTTCGCCACCTCGGTCTCCGGCGAGATGATGACGTCGATCGGCATGTGGTCGCGGCGGAAAAGGTCGGACCAGCGCGTCTCCAGATACCCCTTGGCGCGGACGCGGGCGATCTTCTGCGGCACGTTGAACTCGGAATGCGCGACCTGGCAGGCGATCATGTTGACCTCGTCCACCTGGGTGGCGGCGATCAGCATGTCGGCGTCCTTCGCGCCGGCGCGGTCCTGCACGTCGGGGTGCGCGGCGTGGCCGACGACGCCCGAGACGTCCAGCCGGTCCGTCGCCTTCCGCACGAGGTCGGCGTTCATGTCGATGACGGTGACGGAATGGCCCTCTTCGGAGAGCCGGAGCGCGATCTGTCCGCCCACCTGGCCGGCGCCGCATACGATGATCTTCATGGGCCGCTCCGATCCGGTCGGCGACTATGCGCGGGCGCTGCGCGCATGGTCAATCGTCGGTTTCCCCGTCGTCCTCGGCGCCCGCGCGGGCGATCCGGGCGCCGCCGAGCGCGGCGGTCGTCACCCCGAGGGACTTCAGTTTCCGGTGCAGCGCGGAGCGCTCCATGCCGACGAAACTCGCGGTGCGGGAGATGTTGCCGCCGAAGCGGTTGATCTGCGCGACGAGGTAGTCGCGCTCGAAAAGCTCCCGCGCCTCGCGGAGCGGCAGGCCGACCTGGATGGCGCTGACCACGCCCTCTGACGAGCCATAGCCGGCGCCGCGATCCTCCGCAAGCTCGGCCGGCGTCACGTCCTCGCCCTCGCCGCCGAGGATCAGCAGGCGCTCCACCATGTTGCGAAGCTGCCGCACGTTGCCCGGCCAGGAAAAGGTCTGAAGCGCCGCCAGCGCCTCTTCGGTGAACCGCCGCCGCGCGAGGCCCTGCTGCGCCGAGATCGCGTCGGCGAAATGGCGCGCTAGGGCGGGGATGTCCTCCCGCCGCGCATCGAGCGACGGCACCTCGATCGGCACCACGTTCAGGCGGTGGTAGAGATCCTCGCGGAACCGGCCTTCGGAAATCTCCTGCTTCAGGTCACGCGTCGTGCCGGAGATCAGCCGCACGTCCACCCGCACCGTTTCGGCGCCGCCGGGGCGCACGAAGCTCTGGTCCACGAGGATGCGGAGGATCTTCGCCTGGGTGCCGAGCGGCATCTCGGCGACCTCGTCGAAGAAGAGCGTGCCGCCATGCGCCCGGTCGAAGAGCCCGCGCTCGATCCGCCCGTCGTCCCGCACCCGGCCGAAGAGCGCCGTCTCCATCATGTGCGGCTCGATCGTCGCGGCGTTGGAGACGACGAAGGGCTGCGCGGCGCGGCCGGAATTGGCGTGGATGTAGCGGGCCGCCACCTCCTTGCCGGAGCCCGGCGGGCCAGTGAGCACGACCCGGCTCGCGGTGCGGGCGACCCGGTCGAGCTGGCCCCGGAGCTGCGTCATCGCGCCGCCGCCGCCGATCATCCGGTGCTCCTGCGTCTCCGCTGCGCGGAGCGAGGCGTTCTCCCGCCGCAGCCGGTTCGCTTCGAGCGCCCGATGAACGACCACCAGCAACTGATCGATGTTGAAGGGTTTTTCGATGAAGTCGTAGGCGCCCTGCTTGATCGCCGCCACGGCGATCTCGACGGTGCCGTGGCCGGAGATGATGACGACCGGCACGTCCGGATTGTCCCGCCGCACCGCCTTCAGGATCTCGATCCCGTCCATCCGGCTGCCCTGGAGCCAGATGTCGAGGATCACGAGGTCCGGCGGGGCTTCGTCGATGGCGCCGAGGGCGCCGTCGGCGTCCTGCGCCTCGCGGATGGCGTGGCCCTCATCCTTCAGGATGTCGCCGATCAGCGAGCGGATGTCCGGCTCGTCGTCGACGATGAGAATGTCGCTCATGCGCCCCCCTGCTCCGGCTCCGCGGCCGGCCCGCGCCGCGGCAGCACGATGGCGACCCGCGCGCCCGCCTCGGCGCCGTCCCACATCGCCGTCTCGAGGCGCAGCGCGCCGCCATGCTGCTCGGCGATCTTCTTGACGATGGCGAGGCCGAGCCCGGTGCCCTTCTCGCGCGTGGTGACATAGGGCTCGGCGAGGCGGCTTCGATCGGATTTCGGAAGGCCGACGCCGTTGTCCTCGACCGCGAGCGTCGCGGTCTCGCCGTCGACCGTCAGCGCGGCGACGACGCGGCCCTTGCCGGCGAAGGCGGGCTCCGCCTCGATCCGGTCGTCGATCGCCTCGACGGCGTTCTTGATGAGGTTGGTCAGGGCCTGCGAGATCATGCCGCCGTCGCAGCGGAGCGTGAGCGGCTGATCGGCGCCGCGGAGGTCGAAGACGAGATCCGGCCGCGCCTCCCGCTGCAGCAGCGTCGCGTCGCGGAGGAGCCGCGCCACGTCCTCCGTCTTCGCCTCCGGGCTCGGCATCCGGGCGAAGCGGGAGAATTCGTCCACCATCCGGCGGATGTCGCCGGCCTGCCGCACGATCACCTCGGCGTATTGCTCGAAGGCCGCCCGCTCCTCGCCGAGGAGCGGCGCGAACTTGCGGCGGAGCCGTTCCGCCGAAAGCTGGATCGGCGTGAGCGGGTTCTTGATCTCATGCGCGATCCGGCGCGCCACGTCGCCCCAGGCCGCCTCGCGCTGCGCGGAGACAAGCGCGGTCAGGTCGTCCAGCGTCATCACATAGCCCTGGCCCGGGTCGTTCTGCGACCGCGCCGCGACGCGGACGAGAAATTCCCGCTGCGCCTCGCCGACCGGCACCGTCACCTGCCCCTGAGCGGCCCCGTGGAAGGCGCGCCGGGCGGCGGCGAAGATCGGCTCCGCCTCGACCGGCGGGCGCTCCGGGTCCCGCTTGCCGGTCTCCAGCATGCGCCGGGCCGCCGCGTTCATCATCTCGACGCGCCCGTCCCGGTCGAGGCCGATGACGCCGGCGGAGACGCCGGAGAGCACCGTCTCCATGAAGCTGCGGCGGATCTCGCTCTCCTCCTTGGCGGAGACGAGTTGATCGCGCTGGCGCTTCAGCTGCGCCGTCATCCGGTTGAAGGAGCGGGAGAGAAGGCCGATCTCGTCGCCGGTATTCTCCTCGGCGACGCGCCGGTCGAGATCGCCGGCACCGATCTGCTCGGCCGCGTCGGCAAGCGCGCCGATCGGGCGGGAGAGCCGCTCCGCCAGCCAGATCCCGAGCCAGGCCGCCGTGGTGATGACGATCAGGGCGAAGCCGACATAGACCAGCGCGAAGACCGAGAGGAGGCGGCCGCGCGCCGCCTCCGTCTGGTTGTAGAGCGCGACGGTCGCCTGCGTCTCGTCGAGGAGGAGGAGGACGTTTCCGTCAACCTGCCGCGTCACGTAGAGGAAGGTGTCGATGTAGTTGTCGAGGTAGACAAGGGCGCGAAGCTCGTTGTTTTCCTGATCCTCGACCACCACCACCTTGCCAAGCCGCGCCTCCGCGATGTCCGTCCCGGACGGGCGATCGTAGGTGAACGTGTAGCTGAAATCCCCCCGGTGCAGGATGTTGCCGGCGCCGTCGATCAGATAGGCTTCGGGGATGCGCCGCAGCGCCTGGAGCTTCCTCAGAAGGTCTGCGAGCGCCAGGTCGCCGATGCCGAACACGCCGGCGCGGTTGAGCTCCGAAGCCATGCCGAGCGCGTCCCGCTCGATCGAACGGCGATGCTCTTCGGCATAGGCCTGCGCGGTGATGAGGGAGTTCCGCACCACCTGCCCGACCGGCTGCGAGAACCAGGTCTCGAAGCCGACGGAGACCGAAATCGTCGCATAGGCGCCGATGATAATGGTGGGCGCGAGGGCCATCACCACGAAGATGCCGGTGAGCCGGAGGTGAAGCCGAGCGCCGGAGGCGCTCCGCCGCCGCTCCGCCATCAGCCGCCAGAGCCGGAGGCCGATCATGCCGAGAAGCACGACGATGTAGACGAGATCGGCGGCGAGTACGGCGTAGATCGCCTCGGGCGCGATCCCGGCGCGCATCATCACGACGCCGGTCGAGCCCGCGAGGGCGAGGCCGAAGCAGGCCAGGACGATGGCCGCAGCGCCGCCGCCGAAGAGCCCGGCGATGCGCCGGGCGATCCGTGGCGCGAGGCCCAGGAGCGTCCAGGACTTGCGTTCGGCGACGTGGGCCGGGAGGCCGGTCATGACGTGGAAACGGTTCCCGACTGTTGCACCGTTACATCAGTTTTCGCCCCCTGGTGACCGGAATGTCAAGGTCGCGAATTTTCTTGCGGAGCGTGTTGCGGTTGATGCCGAGCACATCCGCCGCCTTCAGCTGGTTGCCCCGCGTCGCCGCGAGGGTGAGCGCGATGAGCGGCAGCTCCACCTCCCGCAGCACCCGGTCGTAGAGCCCGGGCGGCGGCGTGGTGTCGCCGTGGAGCGAGAAATAGCGGCCGAGATGGTGCTCCACCGCGGCGCCGAGGCTCTCGCCCATCACCGGCGGCGGCTCATCGGCCGAGGAAGGCCGCGCGGCGAGCTCCGCCTCCACCATGTCGGCGTCGATGAGATCGTCCGCCGAGAGCGCGGCGAGCCGCTTCATCAGGTTCTCGAGTTCGCGCACGTTGCCCGGCCAGGGCTGCTGCGCCAGCACTTCGAGCGCCTTCTGGCTGATCGTCTTCTTGGGCAGGCCTTCAAGCTCGGCGCGGCGGAGGAAGGCGCGGGCGAGATCGGGAATGTCCTCCACCCGCTGCCGGAGCGGCGGCAGGCGGAGCGGCACGACGTTGAGCCGGTAGAAGAGATCTTCCCGGAAGCGGCCTTCGTGGATCATCGAGCGAAGGTCCTGGTGCGTCGCCGCGATGATCCGCACGTCAGAGCGGATCGCCTTTCTGCCTCCGACGGTTGTGAACTCGCCCTCCTGCAATACGCGAAGAAGGCGCGTCTGCGCGTCATGCGGCATGTCGCCGATCTCGTCGAGGAAGAGCGTGCCGCCCTGGGCCTGCTCGAACTTGCCGACGCCGCGCTCCGTCGCCCCGGTGAAGGCGCCCCGCTCATGGCCGAAGAGTTCGCTCTCGATCAGGTCCCGCGGGATCGCCGCCATGTTGACCGCGACAAAGGGGCGTGATTTCCGACGCCCGAAATCGTGGAGCGCCCGCGCCACCAGTTCCTTGCCGGTGCCGCTCTCGCCGGTGACCATCACCGAAAGGTCGGTGTTCATCAGCCGCGCCATGATGCGGTAGACGTCCTGCATCGCCGGGGAGCGGCCGATCAGCGGCAGCGCCTCCTCCTTCGGCTTCAACGGCGGCGCCGTCTCTCGCCGGGCCGGCGAACGCCCTTCAAGCGCTTTCTTCACATGCGCCAACACCTCCTTGAGATCGAAGGGCTTTGGCAGATATTCATAGGCCCCGACCTCGGCGGCTCGGATCGCGGTCAGCACGGTGTTCTGCGCGCTCATCACGATCACCGGCAGGTCCGGACGCTTGCGGCGGATCGCGGGAAGAAGGTCCAGCGCGTCGCCGTCCGGCATCATCACGTCGGTGACGATGAGGTCCCCCTCCCCGTCCTCGACCCAGCGCCAGAGCGTTGAGGTGGAGCCGGTGGTGCGGACGCGGCAGCCGATGCGTGTCAGCGCCTGGTTCAGCACGGTGCGGATCGAACGGTCGTCATCCGCCAGAAGAACGGTTCCGAGTGTCATGCCGTCGCCTCCGCCGCCGCTTCACGCAAGATCGGCAGCCGCAGCCTGAACGAGGTCCAGCCGGGGCGGGAGACGCAGTCGATCGCGCCCCCATGATCCGCCACGATCTTCGAGACCAGGCTGAGGCCAAGCCCGCTGCCCTGCGCCTTCGTTGTGACGAAGGGCTCGAAGATTTCCCGCTGGAGGTCTTCCGGCACGCCGACGCCGTTGTCCGATATCTGCACCAAGAGCGGCAGGCTCACCCGCGCGCCCTGCGGCCCGCGCATCGCCACGCCCGGCTTGAACGAGGTGCGAAGGGTGATGACCCCGCCGACCGGCGGCGTCGCCTCCGCCGCGTTCTTGAGAAGGTTGATCGCCACCTGCATCAGCGCGTCCGGGTCGCCCGGCACTTCCGGCAGGGAGGGGTCGTATTCCTCGTGAAAGCGCACGTGGCGGGCGAAGCCGACTTCGGCGGAGCGCTTCGCGCGATCGAGGATGTCGTGGATGTTCACCGGCTCGCGCCGGAGCGGCGCGGCGACGCCGAAGCTCTCCACCTTCTCGATCAGTTGCGCGATCCGGCGCGTCTCGTCGCGGATGAGCCGGGTCAGTTCGCGCTCCTCCGCGCCCGCCGTGTCTTCGAGAAGCTGCGCCGCGCCGGAAATGCCGGCGAGCGGGTTCTTGATCTCGTGCGCCAGCATCGCGGCCATGCCGGTCATCGAGCGCGCGGCCTGCCGATGGGTGAGGCTCCGGTCGATCTGCGCAGCGAAGCTCCGGCGCTGGAAGATCAGCAGCACCTCGTCCGCGTCCTCGCCGGAGGAGGCGACGAGATCCACCACTTCCGGCGCATGGCCTGGCCAGTCGAACAGCACGTCGTTGTCGGAGGCGGAGGCGCCCGGCTCCCGCGCCCGGCGGATCAGTTCGACGACGCGCGAGCCATCGCCAAAGGCTTCGTCGATGTTGCGCCCGACGATCTGCCCTTCCGCGGCGCCAAGGAAATTTTCGGCCGCCACGTTGAGGCCGGCGACCCTGTCCTGCGCGTCGATCAGCATCGCCGGGAGCGGCAGCATGTTCCAGAGAGTGGCGGGCAGCTTCACGCGGCGCGCCTCCCGCCCTCGGGCGCCCAGCCGCGGAGGATCGCCAACACCTCGGCCGGTTCCTCCGCCCGCACCAGCCGCGCCCGGAGCGCCGCGCCCTCCGGCAGACGCCGCGCCGCCCAGCCGAGATGCTTCCGCGCCGCGCGGCGGCCGGTCTCGACGCCATAAAAGCTCAACATCGCCTCGTAATGCTCCGCCATCAGCGCCAGCGCGGCCGAAATCGAGGGCGGCGGCGGGGCCGCCCGCCCGTCCAGCGACGCGCCGATCGCGCCCGGCGTCCAGGGGGCGCCCTGCGCGCCCCGCCCGACCATCACCGCATCGGCCCCGGAGAGCGCCAGCGCGCGCCGCGCCGTGGCCGCGTCCACGATGTCGCCGTTGACGACCACGGGAACGGAGACCGCCTCCTTCACCGCGCGCACCGCCGCCCAGTCCGCCGTCCCGGAATAGAACTCGGACCGGGTGCGGCCATGCACCGTCACCATACGCACGCCGGCCGCCTCGGCCCGGCGGGCGATCTCTGGCGCGTTCAAGGTTTCCCGACACCAGCCGAGTCGCATCTTCAGCGTGACGGGCACGGAGACGGCCCCGACCACCGCCTCGATCAGCGAGAGCGCGTGGTCCGGGTCCCGCATCAGCGCGGAGCCGGACCAGCCGGACGTCACCTGCTTCGCCGGGCAGCCCATGTTGATGTCGACGATGCGGGCGCCGGCGCCCTCGGCGATCCGCGCCGCCTCGGCCATGGGCGCGGCCTCGCGCCCGGCGATCTGCACCGCGGCGACGCCCGCCTCGGGGTCGATCTCCGCCTTGGCGCGGGCCGCGGCGCCGCGGGTCAGAAGCTCATGCGAGGCGACCATTTCCGAGATGGTCAACGCCGCGCCGAACCGCGCCGCGAGGCGACGGAACGGCAGATCGGTGATTCCGGCCATTGGCGCCAGAATCGCTCGATTGTTCAGCAGGACATCGCCGATGGCGAGAAACATGGCGCCCACATTTGCGGCAGTTCGCGAGGGGAACCTAGCTTTCGCGGCGCCGGGAGGCAAGGCGGCCAGCCGCGCCGCGCCGACGCACCCCGCCGCGCGCCGCTTGCCCGCCGGCGCCGCGCCGCCTACGGTCCGCCGAGATCAAGGAGCCCCGAATGCGGATCGCCGCCCTTGTCGTCGCCGCAGGCCGCGGGACCCGCGCCGGGGACGGCCTGCCGAAGCAATATCGGGAGGTTCGGGGGGCGCCCGTTCTCGCGCGCACGCTCCGCGCGCTTCTCGCCTCCCCCATCGTGACCGAGGTTCTGGCGGTGATTCACCCGGAGGACCGGGCGCTTTACGCCGCCGCCGCGCCGAAGGATGCGCGCCTCCTCCCGCCGGTCGAGGGCGGCGCGGAGCGTGCGCTCTCGGTCCGCGCCGGGCTCGAGGCGCTCGCCGCCGACCCGCCGGACCGGGTGCTGATCCATGACGCCGCCCGCCCGTTCGTCTCGCCCCGCGTGATCGCAGACGTGGCGACGGCGCTGGACGAGCATCCGGGCGCCCTCGCCGCCGTGCCGATCGTGGACGCGCTCTGGCGCGACGAGGGGGGCCTCTGCGGCGAGAGCCCGCCGCGCGCCGGGCTCTGGCGTGCGCAGACGCCGCAGGGATTCCGCTTCGAGGCGATCCTCGCCGCCCACCGCGCGAACGCCGACCCGAAGGCGGCGGACGACGCCGCCATCGCCCGCGCGGCCGGGCTTTCCGTGAAACTGGTCGAAAGCGATGCCGAAAACTTCAAGATCACTACGGCGCGAGACTTCGCGCGGGCGGAGCGGCAGGCCATGACGCAGGAGATCCGGACCGGCATGGGATACGATGTGCATGCGTTCGAGGAGGGCGATTCCGTCACGCTCTGCGGCGTCGAAATCCCCTTCGAGAAGTCCCTCGCGGGCCATTCCGACGCCGATGTCGCGATGCACGCCCTGACCGATGCGATCTTCGGCGCGCTGGCGGAGGGCGATATCGGCCGCTGGTTCCCGCCTTCGGACCCGCAATGGAAGGGCGCGGCCTCCTCAATCTTTCTCGCGAAGGCGGCGGAGCGGGTGTCCGCCCGGGGCGGGCGGCTTCTCAACGCCGATGTCACCATCGTCTGCGAGCGGCCGAAGATCGGGCCGCATGCGGCGGCGATGCAGGCGCGGCTCGCCGCCATCCTCGGCGTCGCGGCGGAGCGGATCAGCGTGAAGGCGACCACTTCCGAGCGGCTCGGCTTCACGGGGCGGGAGGAGGGGATCGCCGCCTCCGCCATCGCCACGGTGGCGCTGTGAGGATCGCGGACTGGATCGCCGGCTTCGCGGGCATGTGGCGGCTCGGCGAACAGGCCGGAATCTTCGCCGCGCTCGCCGCGCTGCCGATGACATGGGCGCTCCATATCGTCGGCGGCTTCCCGCTCGTCGCGCTCGCCACCGTGATCGGCGCCGGCAAGGTGCTCTACGCCGCGCCGCGGGCGACCATACCGATGATCGCCGACCGCACCATTGGCCAGATGCTGGCGCTCTGGCCGCTTTCGGGCGGGCTCTGGTCCGCCGGGGTGGACCCTTACGTCTTCCCCTGGCCGGGCTGGGTCGGCGGCTTCCTCGCCTGCCAGGCGATCACGCTCATCGTTCCGCCGGTCCGCGCCCTTTCGAAGCGCGGTCCGCTCTGGGACGATCTCGCCGCGGGCGCCCTCGCCGCGATGCTCGTCCTCGGCGCCGCCGCGATCGCGCATGGATGGTTGAGATGAGCGGAGGCCAGGGCTCCCTCGCCGAGGCGGTTCTCGCCGCCCTCGTCGCGCGCGGCCGGCGGCTCGTCACCGTCGAGAGCTGCACGGGCGGCATGGTGGCGGCGGCGCTGACCGACATCGCGGGCTCCTCCGCCGTCTTCGAGCGGGGCTTCGTCACCTATTCGAACGAGGCGAAGGCGGAGCTGGTCGGCGTCGACCCGGCGCTCATCCGGGCGCACGGCGCGGTTTCGGCGGAGGTGGCCAAGGCGATGGCGGAGGGCGGGCTTCGGCATTCCCGCGCGGAGGTCGCCGTCGCGATCACCGGGGTGGCCGGGCCCGGCGGCTCCGAGCACAAGCCGGAAGGGCTGGTCTACTTCCACGCGGCGATGGAGGGCGGGGCGTTCGAGGCGCGGCGGCGCGAATTCGGCCCGATCGGCCGGGCCGAGGTCCGGCGCCGCTCGGTCGAGGAGGCGCTGTCGATGGTGCTGGCGCTCGACGCGGCGGGTTAGGCCCGCTTGCCGTAGAGCGCCGCCGCCCGCGCCTCGAAGGCGCGCACGATCCGCTGCATCGCCTCGTTGAAGACGAGCCCGATCAGCGCCTGCAGCGCCCGCGACTTGAACTCGAAATCGACGAAGAACTTCACCTCGCAGCTCGTCTCGGAGACGGGCGTGAAGGTCCAGTGGTTGTTGAGATAGCGGAACGGCCCGTCGAGATAGGCGACGTCGATCTGCCGCGCCTCCGGCTTCAGCGTCACCCGGCTGCCGAACCGCTCGCGGAAGAGCTTGAAGGAGATCACGAGATCGGCGTCCAGCACCTCGCCTTCCGGGATCGGCCGCCGCGCGCGGATGCGGGCGGCGGAGCACCAGGGCAGGAATTCGGGATAGGCGGACACGTCGGCGATCAGGCCGTACATCTCGTCGGCGCTGTAGGGCATGGTGCGAGTTTCGGCATGCGTCGGCATGGGCGCCGCTATTTCCCCCGGTTGCGGTGCGGCGCAACCTTTCGCATTGTCGCGGCGGGGACAAGCGGAAGGGGCGCCTCATGCGGCCGCATCATGTGGAGATCATGATCTCGGAGGCCCAGATCTCCGCCCGCGTCGGCGAACTGGCCGCCGAGATCGACGAGCATTTCGCGGGATCGGAGCGGCTGATTCTGGTCGGGCTGCTGCGCGGCTCCTTCATCTTCATCGCCGATCTGGCGCGGCGGCTGACCCTGCCGGTGGAGGTGGATTTCCTCGAAGTCTCCTCCTACGGCAACGACACGACCACCTCCCGACAGGTCCGCATCCTGAACGACCTGCGCGACCC